>JAISAN010000160.1 GCA_031266635.1 Treponema sp.
TTGAGGTACAGTTTGGCCGTCATGTCCCGGCTGTTCTGCATGAGCAGGGTGGAAAAGATGGTATAGGCCGCCTCAAATTCCCGGTTTTCATAGGCCTCAACCGCCTCGTTCCAGATGGCCGCCATGTCGCGGAGCTCCTGGCCGGCCTCGTCCCGGGATTCCAGCACTTCGTAAAGCCGCAGGGGGGTGTTAATCCCCACCACCCGCACCCGGTCAAGATGCCGGAGGATGAATTCATCCCCCAGTTTTTGCCGGGTATATTCGCTGATCAAAATGCCCCCGGTTTGATACTGCTTGTTCACCCCTTCCAGCCGGGCGGCAAGGTTTACCGCGTTTCCCATAACCGTGTAGTCCATTTTTTTGGTGGTTCCCATGTTTCCCACCACCATATCTCCGGTGTTGATCCCCAGCCGGGTAAAGAGGGTAGTGGGGCTGAGTTTTTCTTCCATAATTTTTGTGTTTAATTTCCGTTCCGCCCGTTTCATTTTGACCGCGGTGCGGCAGGCCAGGATCGCGTGTTTTTCCACATAAACCGGCGCGCCGAAAAAGGCGATGATCGCGTCCCCCTCGTATTTATCAATGGTGCCGTTGTTTTCCAGAATAATATCGCTCATTTCCGTAAGGTAGATGTTGAGAAGATTAACCACCGCGGCGGGGTCAAGTTTTTCGGAAATGGAAGAGAAACCCTGTATATCGGTAAAAAGGACGGTCATTTCCCGCTTTTCGCCTCCCAGGTTCAATTTTGAGGGGTCCAGAAGGAGCTGGTTGATAACCTCGGGGGCAAGGTAGCGGGAAAAGGCGGAGCGGATAAACTGTTTTTCCTGCTCCGAACTCATAAAGGTTATAAATTCCCGGACCAGGGTAGCGATGGTCAGGGCAATAAACAGACCCAGGGGGCCGAAGAAAATCCCCTTGACGTAAAAAAGGGCGAAGGAGGCAAATACAAGCAGGAGCGCGCTGCCCAGGCCCAGCCCGTACCGGAGCCCTACCCGTTTATAACGGCTGATAAGGATGATCAGCAGGGGAACCAGCAGCAGGGTGGCAAGGGCGCTCCAGCGGGAATCAAGGGGGGTGATAAAAGACTGGGAGAGAATGGTATCCAGAACCACCGCGTGGGTGCCCACATTGATATACTCCCCCCAAAAGGGGTTTACCCCAATATCGGTGGTTCCCGTATCGGTTCTTCCCAGGATGCAGAATTTGCCTTCCAGCTCCCCCAGGGATTCTTCAATTTCCCCGATATTGTCATACACGATTCCCAGATACTCCAGATGGGTGAGGATGTACTCCTCATCTTCTTCCAGAATTTCCGCCTGATCGGGATATTCGGTTTTGAGCCGGTCCAGGAGGACGGGGATTTTTTCCTCATAAGCGGCGGCTATAAATTCGCCGGTAAGGGCAAAAGCTTCCCTCCGGCGGGAGACATAGGTTTCAAAAAACGAATCGGAATTTTCCTCCAGGCTCAGCCGTTTGGCCTCCGCCGCTTCTTCCAGCAGTTCCCGGATATTCATGAGGGTTTCATAACCGGAACCCAGGGAGGCGCCGGAATCCGGATAGAACCAGATGTCGGTGTAAAACAGGTTCGCCAGGTAACGTTCCATCTGGGCCTGGTATTCCTCCAGGTAGGAAAGGGTGGCAAAGGACAGATGGGAATAACTGTCAAAATAATTGGCGGTGGGCCAGTCCAGGAGCATGGCGCCCTGTGAATCCAGGGGGATGACAATATCCTTCTTTGTCCCATTGGGGAGTTCGGCGTTTTGGAGGATCATCTTGTCCTTCCGGTAAATAATCAGCGGATCGCCCAGGTATTCCATCAGGGGGGCAAAGGCAAGCTGAAGATACCATGCCCCCAGCACTTGCCGGGCCAGATATATCCGCCGCCGGACCCCGTCGTCATCAATAACGATGTTGGTAAAACCCGCTCCCCTGGCCGCGTGGATCAGCGGGGGAATGGCCGCCAGAATATCAACATACTGTTCCCCGGACACTTCCGGTACGGCGGCCACCGGATAGGCGAATTTTTCCTGGGCCAGGGGGCGGCGATCCGCCTGCTCCCCGGTAAGGAGAAAATCCTGCTGGAGATTCAGGGTAGACCAGGTTTGGCCAAAAAGCCGCGCCGCCTGGGCCAGGTACTCGTCGTTATTCCGGGCAATCCCGCCGACTTTTTGCAGCAGCGCCTCCTGCTCATGGGTGATAAGGTCCGACATTTCCCGCGTATAAACCGCCGCCTCCTGGGGGCTGATCTGCCCCCCCGCAAAGGCCTGGAGCAAATCCGAAACGCCGGAATTGATTTCGCCGAAACTCTCGCTAAAATCTCCGGGGAGGCTTCTGTCCAGATAGACCATATCCAGCCCCGGAGGGCTTTTATCAATATATTCAATATCGAATATGACGTTCTTGACCCCATATTCCTTGAGCCGTAAAAGGCTGTCGGCCATTACCGACCGGGGCCAGGGGAAAATTCCCACATGGGCAATGGCCTGATCATCCACATCGAGAAAGACAACATCGCTGTACCGTTCCCGGGCGGGCCTGAACCGCAGGAAAGAGTCATACACCCGCTGTTCCATCATATTAAAGAAATCCGTCAAATACAGAAGGGAAACGAGCAGAGCCGCCCCCAGGCCCACCAAGGCCGATGTTTTCCGCGTTGTCATCTATACACTCCTTGCCGCCAATGGAAAACTCCGCTGGCCGGAAGTTTCTTAAAAACTACCGGATAGTATAGTTTATTTTTTTTCGCTGTGATATAGTTTTCTTTGAGAGGATGTCTACTGCCAATTTTGAGACCGCCTCGTAAGGGAAACATTGTTATGAAAGGTTTATTCGAGGGGGGGCTAATACCCCACCTTTTGGGACGGTTCAGTTTCTTCGCCAATGATGGCGGGATAGCAGACCCCCAGTACAAAATGAAAAAAGTCCGTAGGACTTTTTCTTCTCGAACGAAGAACCCCGCTGCTTGCGGCGGGGTTCTTCATTTCCACATCCCGGAGACGGTGAACCCTACAGGGACTTTTTTGCCTGCCTCAAGTCAATACACTATGACCAGCGTATAAGTGTCGAAGGTTTCAGTGCCGATCTTTCCACCGATACCGCCACCGCCCTCACCTTGCTCCGTATGCTGGTTGCTGGTTAGAAATAATCCCCGCTTCCAGGAACTGATCTGCCGGCGTCATGGTTTTACTGTGCGCCTATTTTTTCTCCCGCATCTTTTTCAGTGCCTCCGCGAAGGGGTTGTACATGGTGCCGTCGTCATCGAAATTCCGGGGCCGCCCGGAACCGGCGGTGAAGCCGGGGGCAGGGGAAACCGCCGGCCGCGGGGGCCGGGATTCCCCGGTATGGGGCCGGCCGGCTTTTACCACGACCGCCGCCTTTCGTTTTTCTTTCCCTCCCTGTCCGCCCGGCGGCGGTTTTGTCCCGCCCCCTTCGGGCCTTTCCCCGCTATCAGGCGGTGCGGCCCTGTTGGGCCGCAGGGGTTCGCTTTTTCGGGACAAGCCGATCCGCCGGCGGTCCGTATCCAGGCTGATGATTTTGAATTCCAGCACGTCCCCCACCTTTCCCGCCTCCAGGGGGTCTTTGACAAAATGATCGCTCATTTCCGAGATGTGGATCAGGGCGGTCTCCTTGATCCCCAGAT
>JAISAN010000163.1 GCA_031266635.1 Treponema sp.
GGTAAATTCTTCATTTGCTTATTCATCTTTTTAGTCCAATCAGCCAGCTAGCCGTTTTTCATCCCTCCGGTTATACTCAAGAAGTGGCAGTCCTGTATATTATCGGCACACCTATCGGAAATTTGGGGGATATTAGCGTCCGGGCGGTGGAAACCCTTAAAACCGTTGATGTGGTGGCCTGCGAGGACACCCGGAGAAGCCTTAAGCTCCTGAGCCACCTGGGGATTCAGGTAAAAATGCTTTCCTGCAGGGCCCAGAATGAGCAGTTCGCCGCGGAAAAGGTGATTAAGGCCCTTGACGAAGGTAAAACCGCGGCCTACCTCAGTGACGCGGGCACTCCGGGCCTGAGCGATCCTGGGGCGATTCTGGCCCGGCTTGCCTCGGAAGCGGGCCACAGGGTTATCCCCATTCCCGGTCCCTCGGCCTTTGCCTCCCTGGTCAGTGTGGCCGGGGCTTTGGACAAAACCGTGGTGTTTGAGGGGTTTTTATCCCCTAAGCCAGGCCGTCGACGGACCCGGCTCAAAGAACTTTTGGCGCTGGAAACAGGTTTTGTTCTGTATGAATCTCCCTTCAGAATCTTCAAGCTTTTAGCGGATCTTGCCGAATTTGATAAGGAACGGTATGTATGTATAGGCCGGGAAATGACCAAGGTACACGAGGAATACCTTCGGGGTTCCGCGGCGGAAATTTACGCCGAATTGGCGAAAAAAACCGAACAAATTGGTGAATTTTCAGTGTATGTGTCTGGAAAGAAAGCCAATAAGCTTATAAACTATTAGTGAGTTTATGCCGATAATTGGGGTAGGTAGGATATGAATATGACAATCGACAGGATAGGTTCCCCAGAGCCCATCCAGCCCGGTAAAAAACCGGGACGGAATGATCGCATACGGGAAAGCGGCGGAGTTGATTCCATAAACCTCTCTGAGGAGGCCAAGAAAAAGAGCGAACTGTACCAGGCCATCAAAACAGTCTCCGCCGCCCCGGATGTACGAATGGATCGGGTAACGGAGCTGAAGGAAAAGATCAACGACCCCGCATATCTTAGTGAAGAAATTATTAACGCGACGGCGGATAAAATTATGGAGTCCTTTGGTTTATAAAGGTCTTTAAACCGGAGTTCCTTTCAAAATAACCGGTTTTGAAAGGGGCTCACCATAAAGAGGCGGAACCAGGAGAGCATTCCGGCGGGATGTTCCGGGGTTCCGCCTTTTTTTTCCTTACATCCGCGGCAAAAAACACGGGGTAGACCGGATGGAGCAGGGCTATGGATATTTCTTTTAAACTGGATCCCGAAGTGCTGATCGGGATGGATACGATTAACCGGGCGGGCGCTTTCTGTACCCGTCTGGGCGGCCGGGCTTTGATTGTTACTGAACAGGTGTTGTATGAGAACCAGAGTATTGAGCGGCTCACCGGAGTTCTGGAAGATTCAGGGGTTGAGGTCATTATTTTTGATGAAATTCCCGCCCAGGCCACCGCTGATGTGGCCGAAGCCGCCGCTTCCCTGGCCAGGGGCGCCCGGTGTTCCGTCGTCATCGGCTTTGGCGGCCTGAAAACCCAGGCCACTGCCCGTCTGGCGGCGATCCTGTCGTTATCAAATTTACCGGTCTTTGAACTTTTGGATGGCCGGCTCCCCGGCGAATCGTATATCCCCTATATCGCTGTTCCCACCACCGGCCGGGACCCCTTCCTCTTTTCCAACTATTTTATCGCCGTTGATCCCCGGGATCGTTCAGTAAAAATGGTAAAATCCCCGGATAAACTCTGCGCCGCCGCTTTTGTCGACGGCAGCCTGTCCGAATCTCTTTCCGGTGCTTTTGCCGCCACCACCGCTTTTGACGGATTCTGCGTCGCCGTGGAAGCTTATTGTTCCACCAGGGCCAGTTTTTTTTCCGATGCCCTTCTGGAACAGGCCATAGCCCTCTATGCCCGGATGATGGATTCCTACATGAATAGCCAGATCGTCGATCTGGTAGGGAATGCTACCAATGCGGGTTTTTTGATGGCCCTGGGGGCGGCTGTTAGTTCCCCCGGTATCGGCACTGCCCTGTCCTATGCTATCAACGGCCGTTTCCCGGTGGCTAAATCCTGGTGTTCCGCGGTACTTCTCCCCTATATCCTTGAACGGTTAATCAGCGCCCGGCCCGAAAAACTCGCCAAAGTATCCGCCATCATGGGAGAGCCGGTGGAAGGGGCGTCGGTCTCGGATTCCGCGAATATGGCGGTAGATACTATCCGCCGCCGCATGGGGGCCCTTAAAATTCCCGCCCGGCTGAAGGAATTTAATCTTTCCCTGGACCGGCTGGTTTCCGTGGCCGAAGCGGCCCGGAACCTTGAATTTGTCGCCTTTTCGCCCTGGACAGTTTCCGCCGAAGACGCCTTTGACATCCTGAAACAGGCCTTTTAAGCGCCGGGGGCTGAACGTGGCGGAACGGGGTTTTACCCATTTTGACGGAAAGGGCAGCGCGGTGATGGTAGATGTTTCCGCCAAGGAATTGAGCCCCCGGATGGCCCTGGCGAAGGGCTGTATCACGGTTAACCGGCAGACCCTTGCCGCCGTCAGGGACGGCACGGCGAAAAAAGGGGATGTCCTGGGGACCGCCCGCCTGGCAGGCATTATGGGGGCCAAAAAAACCGCTGAACTTATCCCCCTCTGCCATCCCCTGATTTTTGATACCTGTACGGTGGACTTTGAAATTATTGAAGACCCCCTGGCGCCCCGGATCGAAGCGGCCTGCAGGGTAAAACTTTCGGGAAAAACCGGCGCGGAAATGGAAGCCCTTACCGGCGTTTCCATTGCCCTGCTGACAATTTACGATATGTGCAAGGCCATAGACCGGACCATGATAATGAGCGATATACGGCTTGTGGAAAAATCCGGGGGCAAGAGCGGACATTTTTCCCGCAGTTAATGCGGTTTTCAAGGAAGGCGCTGTCTGATTCCTTATCCGACAGACCGGAACCTGGGGAGTATAAAATCATGGGTATCGTCAGGGCAATATGCCGAAGCGCCGAAAGAGGTACGGCAAAATATGCCGTCAGCGAGGGGGAATTTATTCCGGCGCATGGGCTCCGGGGAGACGCCCACGCGGGGAATTGGCCCCGGCAGGTAAGCCTCCTTTCCCTTGAAAAGATCAACGAATTCCGCAGCCGGGGCGCTGAAGCCGGGGATGGAGCTTTTGGGGAAAATCTGGTGGTGGAGGGCATCGACCTGGCAAAACTCCCGCTTGGTTCGCTGCTCCGCTGCGGCGGGGTGATTTTGGAAATAAGCCAGATTGGCAAGGAATGTCATAAGCACTGCGCGATATTCAACCAAGTGGGGGACTGTATCATGCCCCGGGAGGGGGTTTTTGCCAAAGTTGTCCGGGGGGGAATCATAAAAACCGGGGATGAGATCTTTGCCGAACCGCCGCCTTACCGGATTGCCATTATCACCGCCAGCGACCGGGGGGCCGGGGGAATGAGGGAAGATACAAGCGGGCCGCTCATCCGGGAGATTGCCGAAAAAGCGGGTTACCGGGTGGAAAGCTATATCCTCCTTCCCGACGAGCAGAAACTTCTGGAAACGGAAATGAAACGTATCGCCGATCAGGGCCTTGCGGACCTTATCCTCACCACCGGCGGAACCGGCTTTTCCCCCCGGGACCGGACCCCCGAGGCGACCCTGGCGGTAGCTGAACGGCTTGCCCCCGGCATTGCCGAGGCCATGCGGGCGCACAGCCTGGGCTTCACCGGCCGGGCCATGCTCAGCCGGGGGGCGGCGGTAATCCGGGGGAAAACCCTGATCGTCAATCTGCCGGGCAGCCCCCGGGGGGTCCGGGAAAACCTGGAATATATCATTGATGAATTAAAACACGGACTTGATATCCTCACCGGGCGGGACGGAAACTGCGGCGGCCTCCCGGAGCGCGCGGATACGGTTGCGGGATAAAAAGCCGCGCCTCCGGAAACCCAACCGGGGTTTTCAGAGGTTCCCTATATCTGGTTTTCTTTTTTAAAGCCCAGGGAGAACCGTTCTACAATGTTGTCAACTTGTTTTTTTGAGGTAATGCCGAAATGATCAAGAACAACCGGTTCAAATTGGTCGAATGTGATATTGCCGTTTTCGTATTCACAGAACAAATTGGCCAGGTAGACGGTTTCCACCAGGTCCTTGTGTTCTTCCGGGGCGGAAGTAGGATCATGGTGAAACCGGATCGCCGTTATTAATCCTTCGGGGAAATTCCACTTTTCCGCAATCAGGGCGCCGATCTCCGCGTGGTTCATCCCGGCGGCCAGATCCTCAAAGGTCGAGGCGGGCAGGTTCTTTTCGGAGCAGAATTCCCGAATCTTGGACAGCAGTTCCGGGTGGACATTGGAGAAAATAATTTTCCCCATATCATGGAGGATACCCCCCACATATACATCGTCCAGCAGATTATGATCTTTTTTGAAGTTTTTTATCAGATTATAGGCATAAAACGCGGTTTTGTATGAATGTTCCCAGAGCTGTTTTTTGTCAATTGTTTCATCCCCCAGAACCTTCTGGGTTCCGTAGGAATACAGCAGATTTTTGATACCCCGGATACCCACCAGTTTTACCGCCTCGGAAATGCTGTCTACTTTTTTGGCCAGCATATATTGGGCGGAGTTGACGATCTTGAGGAGGTCTGCGGTAAGCGCCGGGTCCATAGATATTTGACGGGCGATGGAGGTCATATCCGATTTGGGGTCCCCGATCAGCTTCTGCACCAGGAGGATATTCTCCGGGAACTGGGGCAGGGAATTGACGTTATTGACAATCGTATCCGAAAGGATCGACAGATTTTCCACCCGTGTTTGGTCCAGGGGAATCACAATCCGGGCGATAGTTTCCTTGTCGGTTCCCAGTATGTCAAAACAGTCCTCGTCAAGGCCCATTTTTTTCAGCATCAGCACAAGGATCACCAGACCCAGCCCGGCGCCTTCCGAATCGTCCAAAACCTGGGCAAACGCGTCTTCCAGGCTGCTGTACTGCCGGGAACGGGCCAGCTTGTCGTGGATACGGATAAGTTCGGTTTTTGTTACCGCCACATTATTGCGGACTTCAATATGGATGATATTTTTTTTAATCTGGAGGATCAGTTTGATATACAGCCCCTTTTCTTTCTGGAGCTGCAGATAATGGGCGATATTACCCAGGGTATTTTCCTTAAAATTCGCCATTCCTTCCCGGTAATCCTCGGGATTGGCAAGGTCCAGACCCCGCTCTATAAAATACACCCGCTTGGTATTGGCTTTTTTGGCGTTAACCGCCAGTTCCTGGACACAATAAACGATATAATCTTTGAGATTTTCCTGACCCACCTGTTGCAGGAAAACCGCTATCACCTGTTCAATATATGCTTCTATTTCATGGGGCAAGGTAAAAGTCGTTATGGTCAGGGGAATTCCCGCCTGTACTGCCTTTTTTACTTTTGACTCATCAACAACCAGCTCCTGTATAGCCGCCATATTTACTTCCTCTCATTTATATAGGGGCTTTTTCAAAAATCGATAATCCCGCAGGATCATGATCCTGAAAAAAACAACCTTGGATTTACGGAAAACCCGACTTTTGGCCGGCTTTTCCGGGATCCTTGCCAAAACCAGCCGGTTTTTTGAAAAGCTCACTAAATAAAACATAATTATAGAGTGAACCAATTTCAAATCCGGTTAATGATGACCTCCGGTTCAACGAAACAGGCTTTGGAAAACAATAACGCCTAAAAGTAAGCCGGTTTGTTTTACCATAATTCCAAGGCCGTTGTTTCAAAAATGGTAATTCTTCTGAATTACCTTATTTTGAAATAGCCTCATGTACTCTTTAAAAATTTTGCCTGGAAAAAATTCCATGCTAATGAGTATAATGGACTATTTAGAATCTGTCCATAATGCCTGGATACGACAGCATTTGTTGTGCGCCGGGCGTATGCTGCATTTTTTGGATCACAGCCCTTAACGGGCTGCTATTCTGCGTCCCGCGGCGCGTACGGCGGCCTAAAGGCCGCCTCCATTTGCCTGGTACTGTGGCCTTTATTGTGCGCCGGGCGTGTGTTACATGTTTTGGATCACAGCCCTTAACGGGCTGCTATTTCTGCGCCCCAGTCTTGGAATTTACCGGTGCTTCAGTTATACTGAGCCGGTGAATAGCGGAATCAGTACCCAAAAATTGGATGTTTTTTTCAGGAAAATTCTCGACATTGAGGGTTTTGGCAGTATTGATTCTTCCCTGAACGGCATCCAGGTAGATAACGACGGTTCCGGGCTGCGGAAAATCGCTTTTGGGGTGGACGCCAGCCTGGAAACCTTCAAACGGGCCGCGGAGTCCGGGGCGGGCCTTCTTTTTGTCCATCATGGGCTTTTTTGGGGCAGCCCCCTGCGGATAGCGGGGAATCTCCGGGGGCGGATTCAGTATCTGCTGGATCATAATATGGCCCTCTACGCGGTTCATTTACCCCTGGATCAGCACCCTTCCCTGGGGAATAACGCGGGGCTGGCGGAACTGTTGGGGCTGCAAAATATTGAGCCCTTTGGCTTGTATCATGGCCGAAAAATAGGGTATAAAGGAACCTTCCCGGAAGCTCTGGGGATTGAAGAAGCGGTACGGCGGATCAGGTTTATGGATCGTCCGGCCCTGGGGGTATACCCTTTTGGCAGGGAGAAAAGCCGGACCTGCGCGGTGGTATCAGGAGGGGCCGCTGATGAGGCCCTTCAGGCCATTGAGGAAAGAATCGATCTGTATGTAACCGGGGAAATGTCCCATCAGGTGTACCATCAGTGCCTGGAGGGAGGTCTGAACATGATTGCCGGGGGGCATTATTCCACCGAGGTATGGGGAGTCCGCCGGGTAATGGAATATTGCGCCGAGGAACTTCATCTGGATGTGGAATTTATTGATGTTCCCACCGGATTATAGGGAGAAACCATGCGATTGATAGAAAAAGCTAAAGCCCTGCCCTTTATATTAACGGGGGCGATTATTCTGGCGGATCAGGCGGTAAAAAGCTATATCGCGGTAAAGTGGCCCCAGAGCGGCACTCTAATTGCCGATCTTTTTAACGGATTTTTGCAAATCTACCATGTCCGCAACAAAGCAATCGCCTTCAGCCTGGGCCATAATATTCCCGATGCCATTAAACCGGTACTGTTTATTGTGCTTCCCATTCTGGTGCTGGTTTTTTTGTGCCGCTATTATCTAAAATCCGATGAATTTGCCGGAATTCAGCGCTGGGCTGTGGCGGGAATCATTGGAGGGGGAGCCGGCAATATTATCGACCGGATTTTCCGGCCCGACGGGGTAGTGGACTTTATCAGCATCAAATTTTACGGGTTTTTGGGCATGGAACGGTGGCCTACGTTTAATATCGCCGACGCCTCCGTGGTGATTTCCTGTATTCTCCTGTTCCTGACCATCATGATCAGCCCGAAAGGGCGGGAAGGCAAAAAAACAGCATGAGCAAAAAGACCAATACCCTGTTATTTATCCTGGGTGCCACCGCTTTTAATGTTATCACCACCGCGGCGTGTTTTATCGTATTGCTCCTGCTGTATGCCCGGTTTATTATGCCCCTGATCCCCGAAGGCGGGCAGGCCTGGGGGTTTCCGGCCATCTTTGTGGCCGCTATTGCCCTGTCTTTCGTGATCTACCGGGCGGCTCTGAAACAGTTGATGAAGCGGATGGATGTGGAAAAACACTTTGACCCCATTTTTGGGGGCCGCCGGCCGCCGCCAAAGGACAGTTCCAAAACCCCCTGAAAACCCGGCGGAGTTTTGGAACCTCCGGAAACCCAAGCGGGGGTTTCAGAGGTTCCCTTAATACCCGTCGGAAAGGGAGCGGTTAATGTCCCGCTGGTATAATTCCTGGTATACATAACTGCGGTTTTTGAGCTTGTCTTTGATGGCCTTGGAGAAGGGCATATACCGCCAGAAAATGCCCCGGACTTCCTTGTCCAGCTTCTGTATGGCCTCCGCTTCCTTGGTCATCCAGACAATATAATCCTGGATAAAGTACTCTTTTACGTCCCCCTTGAGTTTCCGGGCGGTAAACCACTGGTAATAATTACCGGTTAAACCCTCTTCCATCCAGTAATATGAGGCTTTTTCCTTGGCTACCTGCCAGCGGAGGTCCGCCACCGCGGAAAGTACGGCGATATAGAGATTTTTGGGGTACATGGGAATGGCGATCCGGCCCCGGCTGGTGGCCCGGTTAAACCGGTCAAAAGGCTCCCAGCATATCCCCAGGTCCCCGTAGGAGGGAATCAGTACCACATAGGGCGCGATACGGTTCAGCCGGTTTTTATAGGACCGGCAGAACACTTCCGGGTCGATGCTTTCAATCAGGGTCAATTGGGCGATAATATTTTCCCGGAAGCCGGTGCCGGCGGGGCCGCAGTGAAAATATTCACTGTTTAACAGGGGGAAATGGTTTCCCTGGCGGCCGATGGTCAGTTTTGCCATCTGCCGGATTGTTTCAAACTCCGTATCCACCGCCCGGACATCTACGGCAATGGCCCCCCCTTCTTCCTCGACCTTGTCCCGCAGGGTCCGTACATCAGCCTCGGCCTGATGATAATCCTTAAGGAAAAGATCCAGCTCATGATCGGTCCGCAGGAGGCTTTTCATCAATTCCTGAATTTCACCGAAGACCCGTTTCTGGGTGTCGGTATAACAGGAATGAATATCGTTGAATCCGTCCAGGGGAAAATGCTCAAAGATAATATTAACCCGGTCCTGCATGGTTGTTTCCAGCGCACGCCGTTCCTCATCTTTCGCCCGCAAAAGGCTCCGGGAACCGTCAAGTTTCCCCATTGCCTTTTCCAAAAGCTGCTGTAGGCGAATTTGATTGTTGTTTTTTGCTATCCTGACTTCGTCGGTGGTGGAATTTCTCAAAATTCCGGTTCCAATTAATTTGAACCATTCGTCCAGGTAATATACTGGCAGATTTAGTTCATTGTCCACCACGATTTTAGCAAAAAAGGTTCTGGTTTCCGCGTCAACAAAGGTGGGATGGAGTAAATTAAAGCGCAGGAGGTATTTTTTCGGATTCGACAGGCGTCCGGGCGCTTTTTTGGCGATTCCCAGGAGAAAATCCCAATAGGCGGTGATAAATTGCTGCCGGTACACGCTGCGATCCTTGGGGTCTTTCGCGTTCAGGTACTTCTGGAGGATAGTATGTACCCGTTTGGCAATATCCCCCTCTCCGGAAAGGGCGGTTTTATAATAATTGGGGTCGTTAAAAATATTGTGGGGAACCGGCTCAAGATGTTTTGTTATTTCCGGGAATCTTTCGGTATTGAGATTCACTGCCTGGGTATCGGTTTCTTCCCCCGGTTCAATCTGTTCGTCAAAAATACTGGCAAAATTCGGCGGGTTTGCGGCGTTTTCTCCGGGACTTCGGTCAACTGCTGTCCCCAATAACGCGGCAATTTCGGGGTCCATTTCTCCCTGGAAAATATTTTTTTCCGCCATAGATTCCGGTTCCTTTTATTCGCAGTGGGGTTCCAATACCCCGCATCCCGGGGCAGGGTAGTCCATCTCTATTGTATTATAGCGTATTTTACCGGTAAAAAAGATTTGTTTCTACTGTTAATGAAGAAATTGCCTTTTTTCTGGCGCTGAGGGGTAAAACTGCCAATTATGGTGAATTATGGGCAGCAAGATATTTCTTCTGGAGGTGGTCGGAATTGAACCGGCGACCTTTTGAATGCCATTCAAACGCTCTAGCCAACTGAGCTACACCCCCAGAAGAAATATCTCCCGAGTTGTTCGAAGATTGAAGTTTCCGGACAACAACGTTTAATGACTATATATTTTTATGATTTTTATGTCAAGGCGCCCGGAGGGTACTGGCGGCGGGAGGGTACATGAGGCATCCGGCCTTTCGGTAAGATTTTATGCAGGGATTACTCTGTCCGGAATAGAGTACCAGACCTGGGTGGAGTCAGGAGCTAAAGAAAGCGCGGTTCCCCAAAAGGAAATCCTCAAGGCCGCATTGCGGGCTTCCTACCAATAAAAAAAGGGCCTGGGGGTATCTTTTCTTGAATTCAATACTTCCGCCGCTCTTTTTTGCCCTGCCGCTTTTTACTTCTATGGCGCTTATTCTTTGCTGTTTTTGAATAACAAAGTCTACTTCATCATCACGTTCCCGCCACCAGAAAACTTCAAAGCCTTCTTCTTTGGACCGGGCCAGAAGATACGCTCCAACCGCGCTTTCCACGAGACGGCCTTTTTTTACGGGATCGCCCAAAAGCCGTTCGCGGGTTGTTCCTTCGGCATAGGTCATAAGCGATGTATCAAAGACCATAAAACGGGGGGAACTTTGCCTGATCTGTAATTTCGAGGGAGAATATTTTCGCAGGCCGCAGAGTATATTCTCCTTTTCAAGGAGATCCAGGTAATGGGCGATGGTAACGGTATTCCCGGCGTCCTGTAATTGTCCCATTATTTTTGTAAACGACAATTCCTGGGCCGAATAGGCCGCCCCCAGATTGAAAAGGGAACGCAGTAAGGCTGGTTTTCTTACCTCTTCCATAAAAAGTATATCCCTGGCGATAGCCGGTTCTACAATTGAAGCGCCGATATACCTTGCCCACCGTTCTTCATCGTCTTTCAGGGCCGCCGCTCCCGGATACCCGCCGAAATAGAGAAATTCATCCAGGGTATAGCCGAAGGCCTCCCGGCATTCAGCATAGTTCCAGTGAGGGCAAAAAAGTATCTCAAAGCGCCCCATGAGCGATTCGGAAAGACCCTTCTGAATCAGGAGGCTTGATGAACCGGTAAGGATAACTTTCAGATCTGTCTTCTTGCGGGTGTCTTCATCCCATAGTTGCTTGACTATAGAAGGCCACTGTTTTATTTTTTGTATTTCGTCCACCGCGAAAATAGTGTCTGTACCCGTCTGTTTTTGCAGTAAACGGGCCTGTTCCCATTCATTACTGAGCCATTCGGGGGAGCTTGCGGCAGGGGCATCGGCGCTGGCGTAATGCCGGGGAAAATCCAGGGAGTCAAGCGCCTGTATCAGGGCGGTCGTTTTTCCTGACTGCCGGGGGCCGGTAATGATCTGCATAAACCGCCGTTTTTCACGCATCCTGCTTTTTAACTGTGTAACCAGATTACGTTCGTACATAAAATAAACCACTCCATTACAAATTACTCAGTATATTGAGTAATATACTCATTATACTGAGTAATTTGTAGGAGTCAAGACGGGCAGCGTCATTTACTTTGATGAAAGTAAATGACGCTGCCCTGGCCGCATATAGCGTTGACACTAAATTTCGTTATATGTTATTGTAAAATCATGGTGAGGATAGGTCAAAAAAATATCGCTTTTTTGAAAAAAATCTCTGAAAACCGCCGTACTTGGCACGATTCTTGCTCTCTCTCTCTCTCTCTCTCTCTCTCTCTCTCTCTCTCTCTCTCTCTCTCTCTCTCTCATGTGAATTCGCCCATCTAAATTTTCCTCTTTTCTCAAAAAAAATTTGTCCCCACAGTAACCCCGTGCCTGATCCGGCAAACGCCGGAACCGGGGCGGCTTGGATCCCCATACAAAGGAACGTACCATGAAAAGATTTTTCACAGGCTTGGTTTTATCCTGTCTGGCCGGGGCCGCCTTTGCCCAGCAGCGTCTGCCCCTGGACGCCGCCCTCGGCAACGCCGTGTCGTACCTGAGCGGGACCCTGCCCCGTAATACCGGCCTTCTGGCCCTTAAGCTCGGCGCGCCCTCGGACGCCCTGTCGGATTACGCCTCGGATATTTTTACCGCCCGGCTCCTTGCCTCCGGGGCTTTTATTCTGGCGGAGCGGGACAGCGCGGTTTTACGAAGTATCGAAACGGAGAGCGCCTACCAGCTTTCCGGCAATGTGGACGATGACAGTATGGCGTCCATCGGGCATCAGTCGGGGGCGCGGGTCCTGGTGTCGGGGAGTATCGCCCGTCTGGGAACGGAGTACCGCCTGACGGTGAAGGCGGCAAGTATTGAAAAAGCGGAAGTCCTGGCGGTGTATATCGCCACGCTGGAAAGCGCCGATCAATTCAGAAAAATGGCGGGTACGCCTTCCGGCCTCAGCGCAGGCCGTCCGCAGTGGATCATGCGGCCCCTGGAGGAGGGCAGGGCGGCATACGAAAATGCGGGCGTTACGGGGGTGTCGTCGTGGTACTACGATGTGGGAATGTCAACAAAAACAAGCACCGAACAACGGGCCCGGCAGCGGGCTGCGCAGAACATTCAGGCAAACATCGCGGCCACCATCGCCTCGGACTTTAAGGCCCGGCTGGATATTACCGAATATGCGCTCTTTAAGGACTGCGGTATAGAAGACGCGGAGCGCCTCATCGAGACGGCGATAAGCAGCTCCATCAGAACCCGGATACCCCGCTACGAGCCCCTGGAATGGCATATCGAAACCGGCGTTAACGCGGAAGGCAAAGAGTGGTACACGGCCTATGTGCTGGTACGCTTTCCCCGCAAGGATATTCTGGGTGTGGTGGAGAAGATCGAACCCGTTGCGGTGGTCAACACCCTGATTGCAAACGCCGTTAGGCAAAAGCTCATTGACCAAAGCGCGGAAGGGGA
>JAISAN010000174.1 GCA_031266635.1 Treponema sp.
CCCGCGCTTTCCACCTCCGCTACCGTGATGGTTTCGGGGCCGTATCCGTCCCGGTCATCCCGGTCAAGGGTAACGGTTCCATCGGCGGCGCTCCGCATGTTCCCGTAGGAGATGTGGTAGTCCCCGCGTTTTTCCAGATGCATGTCCAGATCGGCGGGCCGTTCCCCCCAGTCCAGCACAAAGCGGTAGGCTTTGCCGTCAAGCCCCGGTGAAACGGAGAACCAGTTGAACACCACCGCCCCTAAAACCACGCGGAATTCAATGGGGGTGGTGATAAAACCTTCTTTGCTAAAAACCGCGGCGTAGGTCCCGTCGGGGATTTGGGGCACCTGCACAATGCCCCGGTTATCCGTGGTAAAATCCCCCACATTTGTTACCAAAAGCAGGCCGCCGGGAATCCCCTGGCCGTCAAGGGCATTGGCAAAACGCAGCGGGATAACGCCGTCCATCGCCATCATCGCCATATCGCTTTTTATTCTTCCATCGGTCAGGGCCCGGGGGTTACCGGAAGCGCCGCCCCAGCCGCCGGGCATCTGCCCGTATACCGCGGAACTCAACAAAACCGCCATAAGCAACAACACAAAATTTTTCATTTGATCCCTCTATTTTATCGTATACCGGATAAAATCACCGCCGGAAAACCCTGGGGGCCGCCCAGACTCCGGCCTGTTTTTGCCGCCAGGCCCTGCTGCAGATCTTTTATACCCCCCAGGGCGGAAAATTTCAAGCCGCCCCGCAGGGGGTACGCTTTACCCGCGCTAACGCTGCACCCGGCCCGAGGCGTCTCCCCCGGCGAGCTTTTTTACTTCCTCCACCGAGACCTGGTTAAAATCGCCTTCAATGGAGTGTTTCAGGCAGCTTGCGGCAACGGCAAATTCAACGGTTTCCTGCGGGCCAAGGCCCGTCAGGCAGGCGTAGATCAGGCCCGCCCCAAAACTGTCGCCGCCGCCAACCCGGTCCACAATACGGACGGCGTATTTCCGGGAAACATAAAATTCCGTTCCGTCGTAATACATGGCGGCCCAGTTGTTGTCATTGGCGGAAATGGATTCCCGGAGGGTGATGGCAACTTTTTTGAATCCAAAACGATCCGCCAGGGTTTTGGCGACCTCTTTATAACCTTCGCGGTTGATGGTTCCGGCGCTGACATCGGAATTTTTCGCGTGAATGCCGAATACATCCGAGGCGTCTTCCTCGTTGGCAATACAAATATCCACAAAGGGCATGAGCTTCGCCATAGTTTCCCCGGCTTTTTCCCTGGACCAGAGGTTCTTCCGGTAGTTGAGATCGCAGGAAACCGTGAGCCCCCCTTCTTTGGCGGCTTGACAGGCCGCCAGGGTAATGGCCGCCGCCGTATCTCCCAGGGCGGGGGTGATGCCGGTAAAATGAAACCAGGAGGCGTCATGGAATATATGCGGCCAGTCAAAATCGCCGGGGGAGGCGGCGGCAATGGCTGAACCGGCGCGGTCATAAATCACCTTGGAGGGCCGCTGGGAAGCCCCTTTTTCAAGAAAATAAATACCCACCCGGTCCCCGCCCCGGACAATTTTTGAGGTATCCACCCCAAACTGCCGGAGGCTGTTCACCGCGGCCTGGCCGATTTCGTGTTTTGGCAGCCGGGTAACAAAAGCGACGTCCAGCCCGAAGTTGGCCAGCGAAACGGCCACATTCGCCTCCCCGCCGCCGTAGGTCGCCCCAAAGGACCGGGCCTGGACAAAACGGTAATACCCCTCCGGGGCAAGGCGCAGCATAATTTCACCAAAGGTAAGGATCTTTCCCATAGCTGTTCTCCTCTATGACGCTATTTTTGCACAATGTGTACCGCGAAACCGAGAATTTCATCCCGGCAATAAATCAAAACAGGGTTCCCCCGGGCGTCCGTTTTAAGGCTCTTTTGATCGAGCGCTATCCCCCGGCGTTCCAGATAGGCCGCCGCCCGGAAAAAACTGTTAACGCCGATCCCAATGTGGCCGTGGGTTCCCGGCGCGGCGGGAAGCTTCATAATTTCCAGGGCGTCCCCGGCGTAAACCGAACTGTTCCCGTCCCTGACCGGGAACCCGAAAAGATCGCACAGGAGCCGGGCCGCTTCCAGGGCCCTGGCGTCTCCCGAAGCGTTAATCCCGATATGGCGGACGGAAAACCCCAAAAGAGCCAGCACCGCTTCCCGGGAAAGGGCGGCGATTTTTTCAAAATCCCCCGCGTTAATCAGGTCCGCGCCAGCCATCCAGGAGCCCCCGCAGGCGAGGATCTTTTCATACCCGATATATTTGGCGATGTTTCCCCCGTTAATCCCTCCGGTGGGCATAAATTTCAGGCCCGGATAGGGGGCGGCAATGGCCTTGATATATTCCAAACCCCCGGCCTGCTCGGCGGGGAAAAATTTGACCACCTCAAGCCCCGCCTCCAGGGCCTGTTCAATATCCGAGGGATTTGAACAGCCGGGGGTAATGGGAATACCCCGGTCAATACAATGGGCCACCACCTTGGGGTTCAGGCCGGGGCTTACGATAAACTTCGCCCCCGCCGCAATGGCCCGGTCAACCTGTCCGGTAGTCAGCACCGTTCCCGCGCCCAGGAGGACGCCGGGAAGCTCCCCGGCGATCCGGCGTATCGCCTCTTCGCCCTGGGCGGTCCTGAACGTTATCTCCGCGCAGGGAATCCCCCCGGCCGCAAGGGCCTTTGCCAGGGGAACCGCCTTTTCCGCGTCATCAATTTTGATAACCGGGACAATCCCGATCTTCCCCAATTCTTCCAGAACCGC
>JAISAN010000206.1 GCA_031266635.1 Treponema sp.
CTTTACCGGGACGCGGGCGGCTGGAAGCCCCTTCCGGCAAACTACGCCGCCGAGAAGCCGGCAATGATCCTCCTGGAGGATATTGAGAAGGAAACCTCCGGCGCGGTGGTAGCGGCGGCCGTACACGGCGCCATCCGCTGCGGCAAGGTTATGTTCGCCAACGGGGCTCCCGCAAACACCGGGGCAGCGGACGATCTCCGCATGGCGGGGATCTATCTCTTAGGCGACCCGGCCCCCAGCGCCGAGGCCCCGGCTATCGTGGAGAACCTCAGCGACAAGTCTGTCGCCCCGGGAACCCCCCTCACCCTCTCCTTCCTTGTCGCCGCGCGGGACGAGGGGATCATCACCTGGCAGTGGTACAGCAACACCGGCGCCAGTACGTCGGGAGGCACGCCTATCACGGGCGCCACCGGGGAGAATTACACCGTGGACACCTCCGAGGAAGAAACCCTGTACTTCTACTGCGTGGCTACCAGCCATCTTAACAACACCGAGGCGCCGGTCACTTCGGCGGCCTGCACCGTCACCGTCGCGTAGGTATTGCGCGGCAAAATTTATTGTGAAGCGCAATTTGCGCCGCTTCTTATAGGAGTAATCATGATTAAACAGTTTGGAATACTGCTGGCCTTTTTCAGCCAGAAGATCGTCGCGGACATTGTAAGCGAACTGCCCAAGCCTCTGACGCCCATGGCGGATTTTCTCTTTCCCCCTTCAGCGCGGAAGCAGAAGCAGTCGCCTTTCATCAGCATCGAGGAGGTGAAGGCCGAAACCGGAGCCATACCTCTCATCAGGCGGGGGAGTTCTTCCTTTCCGGTGGACACCACCGAAACCACCCGGACCCTCATCGAGGTGGACCCCGTGTCCCCCAGCGCGTTCGTGTCCGCCAAGGACATCAACGACCTTATCGCCCTGGGCGAGACCGAAAGCGTCAAGGCCCTTGTCGCCGAGAAGGTCGAAATCCTCCGGGACCGGGTGTCGGAAACCATCGAAACCATGAGCCGCCAGTCGCTGTCGGGGAAGATCAACTACCCCTACGCCACGGCGGACGGCATCGCCGGGAGCTGTGAGATCGAGCTGGGCAAACCCCGGGAACTGAAGCCCGTCAACCTTGCCGGGGCGGACATCCCGAAGGTGCAGGCCTGGCTTGAAAGCCTGTACCAGGAACAGGCGGCCACCGGCGCGTCCGGGGACATCGTCATCCTGGCGGGGACCGCGGTGTACGCTTTTCTGGTGAACCTCTTTGTCGCGGCCAAACTTTCCGCGCCGGTGGTATGGCAGCCTGACGGCCTTGACCTTTTCGGCAAGTACAAAATCCGCACCCAGGGGCTCACCTACAAACTGCCCGGCAGCAACACGGTGTGTCAAACCCTGCCCGATAACCAGGTGAGGACCCTGGACCGGAGCCACACCGGGAAGCTGTTCTTCGCCGCCCTGGACGACCTGGACGCGAACCTGGCCGCCCTGCCGTTCTACGCGAAGCCGGTACGGAGCGATGATCCCGATGGCGTCAAGATTGTCGCCTCCTCCAAACCGCTTCCCGCCCCGGCCCTGTCGAAAATGTGCCGGCAGACTGTGGCGGTCGCCTAACGGCGATTGTGTAAGGACGTAACGGATGCCCCTCCCGGAGGAACTGCCCCTTGACGGATTCACCACTCCGCCCCGGCAGGCCGTAACTTTTGCCCCCTTCGGCACGCCCATCAGCGCGGAGGAGATACGGAAGCGGCTCAGCCGGAGCCTCTACGACCAGCTTTCGGAAAAGTCGGACGGTACGGTGACGGACGCCGTTTCACGGGCGGAAATCTATATAGGGGCCGTTCTCAATTACCTGGGCGTCAGGCTGGACCTGGACGCGCCGGTAATCCGGGAGATCGTGTTAATGCAGACGGTGTGCGAACTGCACGTGGCCCTGGGCCACGGAGAGGCAGGGAAGGAGCAGCGGATAAAGGTGAAAGACACTATCATCGCCGCCTTCGGCTCCTTCCCCGACAGCGACAGCGCCGCGCCGGAGCGGCCGGCGGTGGCCGCGGTGGCCGTCCCGCCGAAGCCGCAGGCGAGGTTTTAATGGACGCCGTCGACACGCTGGAAAGCCTTTCAAAAGCCCTTCAAACCCCGGCAAAACTGGGAACAATCGGCGCTATGGCGGCGGAAATGATCCGGGGCCACATCCATGACGGAAGTCCGGGATGGAGCCCCCTGGCGCCGGCCACGGTTGAATACCGGAACAAGGGCGGTAAAGCCAAGCCGCTTGAAGACACTGGCGAAGCCGGGCTGCTGGGATCGATCGCCTTCAGCTATGTTGACGAGCGGACGGTAAGCGTGGGAACCAACAAGCCCTACGCCCGGCTCCAAAACAACGGCGGGGTTATCCGGGCGAAAAAGAACTGGCTCTGGATTCCCGGCCCGGGAATACGGCAGATCATACGCAGTAAAGACGGACGCGGTTGGGGGCCAACAGAGGTGCTAAAGGCGCTGAGAGAAAAGGGGAACCACGTATTCCGCATGGGGAGAACAATGCGCTACTGGAAAAAAGGCAAGAAGCCCCCAAAAGATACGCGGGATTATCCGGTTGCCTATTACCTGAAGAAATCGGTGGAGGTTCCCGCCCGGCCGTTTTTCTACCTGACGCCGGAGGAAACGGCGTTGATCATGGAGGAGGTTGGACTTGAAATTGAACAGCTTTGAGGCGCTCCGCGCCTTTGCCGCCCAGCTTGAGCGGCACGTCGCGTCGGAGACGTTCCACACTAAAGTCGTGCTCACGCCGTCAGCGGTGGACGAGCCGGGCATGGTAATCAAGGTGAGCCTCCTTAAGTCCTACATCCAGACCGTGCCCCGGATGATCCACTCAAGCCGGATGCTCCGCGTCCGCCTGTCCGTGGCCGGGGCCGCCGAAAGCATGACCGGCCTGGAACAGGCCCTGGCCGCCATCGAGGCCCTGGACCGCTACCTAGTCTCCGACGGCCTCCGGCTGGAAATGGAAACAGAAGAGGGAACCGTCACCGGGGTGCCGGACAGCCGGATCATCCAGACCATCAGCCAGGAGGACAGCTTTTTCGACAACCCCGATTCGACGGAAGTCCAGGACGTAGAGGACAGCCGGACCATTACTATTACCATACCAGAAGGAGAATAAAAGATATGGGAACGCATGTAACCAGGTACGAGACAAAAGACGGGAAAACCCGCCGCGCCAAGGACACGCCCCCCGCGGCCCCAGGGAAGGCGGAAACAACCGGAACAACAGCCGCGCCGAAAACGAACGGCGCGGACAATACCCACGCGCCGGGTAAACCGGCAAAAGAAGGAGCCTAACTATGGCGGAAAACAAAACCCTCGTCGGCGACGACAGCATGATCTTCACCGGCGACCTCGGCGCCACCGAATATACCGGGGACGGCGCGGAGACCATCGCGGACCTCACCGCCTCGGAGCCGAAGGCGAACACCACCGGCCACATCATGTGCATCATCACCGCAATCGCCGCGTCCGGCTCGATTTTTCCCGACGGGCTCAAGGTTGGGGAACTGTTCCCGGCCCGGGGAACGGAAGTCCCCGCGGCGGGCGACAAGTTCCGCGTCCTCATCCTGTCCCATGTGGCCGACGCCTCAAGCTGGGGCCTTTCCATCACCCAGGCGGAAATCGACGTTACCCGGCTTAACGACCGGTTCCGGAAGTACCGGCTCGGCAAGAAGGACGCCCAGCTTACCCTGTCCTCAATCTTCACCACCGGCGAATCCGACGGCAAGGGCGGGGTTATCAACCGGAACATGAAACTCTTTAAACGGACTGGCGCCACGGTGAACGTAGAGGACGAGGCCAACCGCGCCCTCTACATGATCGGGTACACGAACAAGGCCGCCCTGCCCGAGGAGATCGATGACTTTATCTTCTGCCAGATCTACCTCTACAACGTAACCCTGGGCGGCCAGTCGGGCAGCGCCCAGTCCTACGACGCTTCCGGCAGGCTCACCGGCCTCGACCCGGTGTTCTATTCCCTTGAGCCGGCCGCGTAACAGGAGGAACAATACATGCGCCTTGAAATTTCCAAAGAAGGGGTCTTTGTCCCCGCGTTTAACGGCAACAAAAAACTTCCGGCCACCGACCAGATTTCGGTCCGGTACCGCACGCCCACGGTGGCGATCAAAAACCGCTGCCGGAAGAAGCCCCAGGCGAAGGGCATCGCCGCCGCGGACGGGAGCATTGATCACATGGAGATCGTGGTCGAGAAGGATAACGTTACCACGCTGAACGAGATGCTGATCTCCATCGCCAACTGTTCCTACGGCGGGGAGGGGGAAAAGGACCGGGCCGTCGTCAGCGCCCAGGACCTCATCAACGCCCCCGTCGCCTTTGAGCCGCTGCTCAAGGAGATCGTGGCGGAGTTTGACTCCGTTCTCGACCGCGCGGAGATTGACGAAAAAAACTGAGGGTCGCTTACCGGGTATACCGCGCCGGTAAGCATACGGCCCGGACCGCTCCGGGGCGGGACCCGCTCTGGAACAGCCGGGTCAAAGACGGACGCGGCGGGGACATTTTTATAAAGACCAGCGAGGCGGCGTCGTATATCACCGACGAGTTTTATACGATGCTGGACGTGTTTTACACCTCGGAAAACATGGGGTGCCTCCCCTTCGCCGGCGGATGGGCGGAACAGCCCGCCTGGATCGCGTTAACGCTGTCGGTGTTAAAGGTTGAAAAGTTCCGCGTTGACGAAGAGGAACGGCAGAAAAAACAAAAGGAAGAAGAGGACCGCCGCAAATATGGCCGACGATAAAAAGACCCTGGAACTGCAAATCCGTGTCGCCGCCGATGAGGCGCTCCGGGCGGTCTCCTCCCTCAAAGGCGAAATGACCACCCTGGCCGGGGAGATGAAAAAGCTCTCCGGCTCCGACGGCGCGGCCATTAAAAAAACATTTGAACAGACCCAGGCCGCGGCGGACCGGGCGGCGGCCTCCATGAAACTCTTCGGCGTATCCAGCGGGGAACTGCGGCAGATGCAGGCCCAGGTGAAAACCGCCGCGGTGGACCTGGTGACCAAAGGCCTTGACCCGCAGAGCGAAGAGGTCAAAAAGCTCACCGAGGAATACAAGCGGCTCGGTAAGGAGGCCGATGACCTGGACAAGGCCGCCGGGAAAAACATCAACTCCTTCGGCGATCTGAAAAACGCGCTTGGGAGTCTGGCCCAGGTTGCCGCCCTGACCAAGGCGCTTACCGTGGTCGGGGACATGGGCGCCTTCGCCCTTTCCACCGCCGACGCCTTCCAGACCGCCCGGAACGAATTCGGCACCCTCCTGGGGGACATGGAGGCCGGGGCGGGGCTCTTTAACCAGATTAAAGATTTCAACGATAAAACGCCCTTTTCCCTGGACACCCTCACCCAGGGAACCAAGGTACTGCTTTCGGCCAAGGTTCCCCTGGCGGACCTCCAGAACCAGCTCACCAAGTTCGGCGACCTCTCCCAGGGAAACGCCCAAAGGTTTACCAGTTACATTAACGCTTTCAGCAAGGCCGCCGCCAAAGGCAAGGCGGACATGGAAACCCTGAACGCCTACGTCAACCAGGGGGTTCCGATCCTCGGGGCTCTGGGAAAACAGTTTGGCGTTACCGAGGATAAGATTGTCGAAATGGTGAGCCAGGGGAAAATCAGCTTCAAGGATTTTTCCGCCGCCCTGGACGACCTGACCGCCGCGGGCGGCCAATACTTCGGCGGCATGGAGCTGGGCTCCCAAAGCCTGGCCGCCATGCAGGAAGGCTTAAAGGAATCGGTCAACACTCTGGCCGCTTCCTTCGGGGAAATACTGCTCCCCACAGCGATACAGGTTGTGGGAGCTCTTACGGCCATAACGAACGCGATTAACGAAAGCCCCATCGTAAAGGGCCTGCTCGCCGGCGCCCTGGTGGCGCTTACCGGATACCTGGCCGCTATGGCCGTAAAGGCCGGCGTCGCCTTCGCCGCCCAGATGAGCCTCAACCTCGCCGTCGGGGCGCTTAATCCGGTGGTGATGGCCGCCACCATTGCCGTAGGCGCCGCCGTCGCGGGCTATACCATGTACGCCTCGAAACTGCAGAACGCCGAACGGGAATCGGAAAACTTTGCCCTGAAACAGCGGCAGCAAAAGGACGCCATAAGCGAGTCCGCCGCCGCGCTTGAACGGTATGCCCAGGCGCTGGGGAATATGACCGATGAACAGATACGGTATCAGATCGGGCAGTTGAACGCCAAAAACAACGCGCCGTTTAGAATAGTTACCCCGGAAGTTGAGGCCGAAGCCGCACGGCTTGCGGCCTTGTATAAAACGCTTGGGGACCGGCGGACCGACTACCTTACAGAGGTATTTTCCGGCACCCAGGCGGCAAAAATAAAAGCCATAAACGACGAGCTTGACAAGGCAAGAAAATATTTAACCGACCCCGGAATAACCGGAGAACAGACAAGCCAGCTCCAGGCAAGGATCAAACAGCTTACCGACGAACTTGAAAAACTCAAAGGGGCCGCCAGTTCCATTGATATGAACGATAAGGCCGCCAAATGGAAAGAAGCCTGGGCGGGGGTATGGGAACGGTTCCAGGCGGAACAGTCGACAGACCCCTTCGCCGGCGTCGAGCTGGAACGCGGAAAAAAACTGGCCGATGCCTATAACAATTACGTCCGCGACGCAAACAAGGAGACGATAGATCAGGTCAACGCGTATTACGACGCCGAGCGCCGCAAGATAGCAAAGAGCCTCAAAGACCAGGAAGACCAGCTCGCGCGGGACCTCACCGGCACCCGCGTTGACAATCTGGAGTTTGAGCGGGAGGAAGCCTTAAAAAACATCAACGCCCTTGAGGCGCGGCGCGTCATCGCCGCGGCGGAATCGGAAGAAGAAATAGCGGCCATCCGTGAAAGGTTCGCCGCCATGCGGAAAGACACCGAGGCCCAATTCGAAAAGGATGTAACCCGGACCCGGCTTGAGGAAGCGCGGCAGGGCCTAGTCGACTGGCAGCAGAGCCTCGGCGACACGCTTACCCTGGCGCTCATGGACATAGAGGGCTTCAGCGATACGGCCGCCGCCGCCCTCGGCGGCCTCACCGCACAGCTTGCGGCCCTCTCCGCTTCCGCCGCCCTCAGCGGCTTTGAGGAATTCGGCCGGGCCCTGGGCGAAGGGGAAAGCGCCGCGGATTCCATGAGCCGCGCCCTGGCGCAAATGGCCCAGCAAATACTCCGGCAGCTTCCCATGCTGTTCCTCCAGGCGGGCCTCCAGCTTATCGCCAGCGGCCAGTGGGCACTGGGCCTGGGCTTTGTCGCCGCCGCCGGTTCCACCGCGATTATTTCCGGCTATGTGGACGGAACCATAGCCAGGGCAAAGAAGGAAGCCGATGAGGAGGCAAAGGAAAACGCGAAGGGCGGCGTCTATGATGAATACGGCAGGGCGGCCAGGGAATACGCCGCGGGCGGCGCGTTCACCAACCGGGTGGTGTCCCGGCCCACCTATTTCCGCTACGGCGGCGGCCTGGGCCTCATGGGCGAAGCCGGGCCGGAGGCGATCATACCCCTCACCCGCGGCGGCGACGGCAGGCTCGGCGTCAGCGCCTTCGGCGGACAGAACGCCGGCGCGGCGGTATATGTCATCATCCAGAATTACACCAACGAGGACGTGCGGACCGAAGAGTCCGTTGACGGCGCGGGCAACCAAATCCGCAAGATCGTTATCGGGGCGGTCAAACAGAGCATCTCAAGCGGCGAGATGGACCAGCCCATGTCCAGCCGCTACGGCCTGCGGGCCAGGGGGATATGATGACCGCCATCAGCTACCCCGCGGGGCTGCCCGCCATCCGCGCCAGCGGCTTCCAGTCCCAGTACCAGGACCCGGTCATCCGCACCCAGATGGACGCCGGGCCGGTAAAACAGCGCCTCCGTTATACGGCGGCCCCCAAGCGGTTTACCGGCTCCATCGTGGTCGACGAGGATGAGCGGAAAATTTTCGAAGCCTGGTTCACCGAGACCCTGGGTTTCGGAACCCTCCGCTTCGTTATGGAAAACCCCGAAACCCGTGACCCGGAAGAGTTCCGGTTTACCGGCGTATACGGGGAAACCGAAATTGACGGCCTCTTTGAGCTGTCCCTGCCCCTGGAGCGAATGGCATGACCGATGAAGCGAAGCGGGAGCTTACGCGGGACGAAACCGCCGCGGTATTCCTGCACCTCCTGAAGCTGGAGGCCGAAGGCATAGACCCCCTGTACCTCGTGGACAACACCGAGCCGGTAACGGCAAACGGCGTTACCTATACCCCCTGCGCGTTTAAATGCGTGCTGCCGTCCCAAAACGACGACGGGACTTCCAAGCCCTGCCGGATTGAAATCGACAACACGGACCGGCGGATCGCTGAAATCGCCGAGGAGACCGTCGGCGTTCAAATCACCCTGACGGTGAGCGTGATCATGGCCCAGAATCCCGATGTAACGGAGGCCGGCCCCCTGCGTTTCATCCTGCGCAACATCAGCATTTCCAAAGAAACCGTACAGGCGGAACTGTACGACTTCTATGTATACGACCGGAACCTTCCGGGCCTCCGCTATTCGCCGCGGGACTTTCCGGGGCTGTTCGCGTGACCGGCGTGGCGCCCTGGGCGAAAGAGTATGTCGGCATCCCCTTCGCGTCCGGCGGCCGGGACAGAAGCGGCGCGGACTGTTACGGCCTGGCGCGCCTGGTGCGGGTCGAACAGTTCGGCGACAATCTCCCGCTCCTGTCCGGCGACTACGCCGACGCCGATAACTTTACCGAAACCGAAGCGCTCATGCGCGCGCGGCGGCCCCTCCTGGCCGGCGTCCCGGTGGAGAACCCCGAAGCCGGGGACGTGTGTGTGCTCAAGTTTCACGGGCTCCCCGTCCACTTAGGCATTTGCGTTGGCGGCGGCTGGATGCTGCACACCTTAAAAGGCACGGGCAGCGTATTACAGCGGATAAGCGACCCCCACCTGGCGGGCCGCGTTGAGGGGTGGTATCGTGTCAATTAGGGTACGGGCAAAAATACATCCGTTCAGGGATGAGTATAAAGATTTTCATTGCGAGGCCGCGCCGCTTTCGGAAATTTTCGCGGGCCTCAATTCCCCCCTGGGCATCGCCCAGGCACGGTTTTTAATCGGCGATGAAATGGTTACCGACACGGGCCGGACGCCGCCGGACGGTTCGGCTGTGTACATCAACGTGGTTCCCGAGGGCACCGGGGACCAGATGAAGGATACCGGGAAAGGAGCGTTCTGGGCGGGGTTAGGGCTCATGGCGATCGGTGTTGTTATCAGCATCGTTTCATGGGGAACCCTGGGGCCTCTCGGCATGGGTCTTATCGGCTCCGGCATTGGCCTCATGGCGGGCGGGGCGGTTTTATTAAACACGGAAATCCCCACGCCTTCCTCCCGGGAAACCGGGGATCAAATGGAATCCGTCCGGGGCTCCAAAAACCAGGCGCGGAAACTGGGGTATATCCCCGTACTCTTCGGCCGCCACCTTATCACCCCGGACGTGGCCGCCCTGCCCTATACCGAGATAGACTCAAACGGCGAACAGTGGCTTACCCAGTTATTCTGCGCCGGTTACAACGACATGACCGTGGAACTCAACAGCTTCAAAGTCGGCGATACCGCGCTGACCGACCTGTCGGAAACAAAAAGCATCAGCGCCATTCTGGCGGGAACCGACGCGCGGGTAAAGATGGAACTGCTTCAAAACGGCGAAGCCTCCGCGCTGTACCCCAAAACCTGCGTGGAACAGCAGTTTAACAAGATATTAAAGAACAAAGAAAAAGACAAAGAGGACAAAGAATTTCCCGCCCCGGTTGTTTTTACCACGGCGGACAAGACCACCCGTATCAACGTGGATATCATGTTCCCCCAGGGCCTCGTCAAGTACAATGACGACAATAATAAAGAAACGGCTTCCGTGTCGGTGAGTATCCAGTACAAGCCGGACGGCGCCCCCGATTCCCCCTATGTCAATTTTCCCGGATGGAACCAGGCCATATCGGACAAAACTGTTGACATGTTCCGCCTCCAGGCGTCCGTATCGGGCCTTTCCCCGGGAAAGTACACGGTGAAGATCGCCCGGATCACCGAAGACAGCACCGACAGTAAAACAATTGACGCGGTTTATACCGGCTCCGTCCGCGCCTTCGCCGGCGACCGCCCGGTCCGGGAAGCGGCCGCGAAAAATCTCACCCTTATCGCCCTCAAAATCAAAGCCACCGCCCTGGCCAACGGCGTCATCGACAATTTTAATTTCGTGGCCCAATCAAACATCCCCGACTATTCAAGCGGCGCCTGGACCCGGCGGCTTACCAAGAACCCCGCCGCCATGCTCCTCTATGCCCTCCAGGGGAAAATCAACCCCGTCCCCGTGGCGGACGCCGACATCGACTGGGATTCCCTCAAAGAGTTTTGGACCTTCTGTAACGATAAAAACTACACCTGCAACGCCGTCCAGGGGGACCGGGAACTGTTCAGCGTCCTCTGCGCGAAGATCGCCAAAACCGGCCGCGCCTCCGTCCTCCGCGTGAACGGCAAATTTTCCGTGGTCATCGACCGGAAACGCCCCGCGCCGGTACAACTGTTCTCTCCCCGCAATACCACCGGCTACCATCAGACCATCATCAAGGCCGACGTCCCCGATGAAATCGCCCTTGAGTTTATTGATGAAACCAGAGGCTGGGCGTCCAACGAGCGGAGCGTGTATAACACGCCGGACGGCCTTTCCGCCGGAACCGAAAAAACCAAACAGGCGTCAAGCGTCTGGGGCATCACCGACCCAGCCACCGTCTTTAAGTTTGCCCGGTATCAATACGCCTGTATCACCAACCGCCCCTTTATCCACACCCTGGAATGCGACATCGAATATCTCCTGTGCAAAAAAGGAGACCTCATTGAATACGCCGGAGACACCGCCCTCGCCGGCGTCGCCTACGGCAAAATAACCGGGGTGATTCTCTACGAAGGCGCCGCCATCGGCATTACCGCCGACACTGTGTTCCCCCAGGAGCCCGGAAAGTCCTACGGCATCCGCTGCCGGAAATCCGGCGGCCAGCTTATCACGCTGAACGTACTTAACCGGGAGACCGCCGATAAGGACCTGCGTTTTGAAACGCCCCAGGCCGCGGGAATCCTGGAAGAAGGCGACCTCGTCATCTTCGGGATTGCCGGGCAGATTACCCGGCGGCTCGTCGTTACCGAAATCGCCCCCGTCGACAATTTCCGGGCGGCGCTTACCTGCGTCGATTACTCCCCCGAAATCTTCGGCGTTGACGATCCCGGCTACGTGGTCCCGCCCTTTGACAATAAAATCACCACCTCGGGCAGCGTTACCGATTCGGGGATCGTCAACACGGCGGAATGGCAAACCTGGTTTACCTACCACGATTCATCCCTGATGCCCGAGCGCCCCGCGGGCGGCGGCACGACCGGCGGCTGGCACCGCTACCGGACCCCGGAAAGCCGCTGGGTCTCCCTGAAAACCGCCAAGTCAATCGCCGATGGCGAGTGGGGCATCCCCTCCCAAACCAGCTTCCTGGTGGATGAGGAACTGCGCGGCCTTATCGCCGGAACCGCCGACGTAGGCCGCCCCGACGCCATAACCGGCCTTACGGCGGCCGCCGGAAAAGACGCTGTCCACATTACCTGGAACCCCCTGGGGAACGGCCTGGCAAACGCCGTTAAACATATCAGGATCGAAATTAAGAAAACAGCCGGCGGGGACTGGCAGACCTTTGAAGTCCGGGGCGGCGATTTTGTCTATAACTTTAACCGCGCCACCGACGGATACCCCGAGAAGTCCGATCTCGCCGCCTGGCGGATCCGCGCCAAGGCCGTGAGTATCTACGGCCGGGAGTCCGTGGAGTACGCCCCCGACGCGGGAGGGCTGGCCATAGACACCTCCGGCTACGGCACCTGGCTCCCCGTGCCCCCCGCGCTTGTCATTGCCACGTCCGGGCGCACCATAAACGTGGCCGCTCCGCCCCAGACTTGGTACGGGGCCGCTGGCTGCGAGTTTCAGATAAGCAAGCCCGTTGCCGGAACCCCCTGGTACGCCCCCGCCATGGCGGACACCGACACCGTCTATTCCGTGGCGGATTCCTGGAAAGGAGCGGAAGGCGGCGTCTACGCCGCGGCCGCCCAGATCACCCAGCAGCTCCCCCTGGAGGGCCAGGACGCAAACACGCCCAAAGACACCGCCTACAAGTACCGCGCCCGCTCCCTCACCCGCGCCTACGACGGCTCCGTCCTCTACCGGAGCGCCTGGAGCGCGGAGGCGGCGGCCATAGCCAAAGGCACGGGAGTGCGGGACGTGGTGGCCGAGGCCATCGGGGAAGCCCAGCTCAAAAACGGCGCGGTAACCAACGGAAAGATCGAAGACGCGACCATAGATTATGAAAAGTTTAACCCCGCCGTGAAACCGCCCCGCAAAGTAACCGCCCTGCCCGCAAACCCCTATACCGGCTATATCCGGGGGGATACGGTGATCCTCTTATCCGGGGGCGGGGCCAATGATGAAAAACTCTACCGCCTGGTCAACCCGGCGGCCGCGGGGACGGCGGGGTGGAGCAGCGCGGTAGACGGCGCCGACCTGATTGACGAAACCATCGCCGCCGCGAAAATGGCAGCCGGGGTACGCCCCACCCGGACGGTCAGCGCGCTCCCGTCTCTTTCGGACACCAACTATAAACCCGGCGATACCGTGGTTCTCTTGGGGGACAGCAAGGTATACCGCCGGACCGAGACCGGGTGGATAAAAACCCTCGACGGCGCTGACATCCTGGCCAACACCATACAGGCAAGCTCTCTCAACGTCCTAGCAAAGAATGTTATTAATTCTTTCGTTGGCGGAACCAGCGAGGGGTGGACTCTTGGCCCAGGCTGCTCCCTGGTTGATGACGCCGCCGCGGGTTTTAAGGTTTTACAGCTCGCAGACGATACGGCCGGAACGATAAAAATACACGCCAGAAGCAACCAGTTTGAGGTCTTGCCCGACGATATATTTATTGTAAAATTTGGTATTGAATGTTTAACCGATGGTACAAGCGAGGACCGGGGCCTTTATATGGGCATTGGCCCCGAATTTAGTAACATAAATTACAAAATACGGTCGTTTAACACCGAAACCAAAAAATGGCAAATAGGCTCCGCCTCAACCAACAATCCTTATTTTCTTATCGACTATAATATAACCGCAAGGAACCATTATACCACCTACATTTTAGGAAAAGACGTAAACATCCGGGATGTTCCCGCCCCCGAGTATACAAGCGACGCTTTTAATGTACGCTGTATTCAGCTGCTTACTACTACCACCTGCCAATTTAGAGATGGAATAAACGAGCCATCGGCACCCCGCGCTTTCAAGTTAATATGTCCCCAGATATACCGGATGGGCGGCGGAAGGGTGATAGCGGAAAACATCGAAGCCCACTCCATCACCGCCAACGAGATAATGGCCAAAACCCTTACCGCCAATGAGGTGGCCCTCCACACCCTCACCGGCGACCTTATGGCCATGAATACCATCACGACCAAGAGCCTGGCCGTCGGGGACTTTACCAATTTGGCGACCGTTAATGAGAATATCCCCGCGTCCATGCTCCCCCAGGGTTCTGTTTTCGGCCAGACGCTTATAGACGGCGGCTATATTGTCAAGGCTGATGCCGGTAATGAATTCCTCATGTTTACCGATTTCCCCGAGGGGATACTCCAAGCGGGGGATGAGTATTATTTCGAGTTTTCCGCAAAGGCGGCCGCCGCTACTGGCGGGTATCTGGGCGCCTGGGGATATTCAGCCATTAACCGGGTAGACGGCGTTGTCGTGGACGCGACCAGCGCGGCGGTATACATATCAGAGAACCTGGCCATCGCGACATCCGAACAGCGTTTTACCGGTGCCATCAAAATAACTTCCACAATGGCATCGGTTAAATACATCCTCTTCGGCTTTGAAAATGCCGGCACAAAACAACAGGTGTATTTCAAGAACGTTATTATCCGCAAGAAAAACGCCGGGGAAATGATCGTTGACGGGTCTATTGAGACCAACCACATGAAGGCGAACTCCATAGAAGGGGACCGGATAAAAGTAAAATCGCTGACAGGCGACAGGCTTGAAGCCAACACGGTCAGCGCGGAGAATCTCAACGTCCTGGCCAAGAACGTGATTAACCCCTTCATCAACGGAACCAAAGAGGGCTGGGACACCGAAGCCCCAGTGGTCAACATTGGCGGTTTGGGTTATGTCCTCATGCCGTCGGAAGTGCCGGGGAAAGATTTTCAAAGCAACGGTTTTACCGTATTACCGGATGATATATACCGGCTCACGTTTGGCATCGAGTCGCTTGTGGAATTAGGAGGAAGCCGGGGGTTATACATCGGCCTTTCCCGGGAACGAACATTTAATGTCTTTGAATATAGCTTTACGGATAACAAGTGGCTCCTTTCTTCTACGAGAAGCAACGCCTATTTCCTGCAGGATTACCGTACCGCCGCCCGCAAATATTACACCACCTATATTTTAGGCTCCCGCGTTACTATAAGCGACGTTCCCGCTCCCGTGGTAACCGATACCGCCTATCAAATATTCTGCCTCCAGCTCACCGGAACGGACACCGCCTGCCGGATACGATCCGGCTATAATGACAACCAGCCGCCAGACGCGGCATGGTACTTCATACAGCCCCAGGTGTACCGGACAGGCAGCAGTAAAATAACGGCGGAAAATATCATTACAAGTATCTTGTCCGCTATCAGCGCGAGCCTGGGGCGCATGACGGGGGACGGAAACCCCAACGACAGCCAGTATAAACTGGTTCTTTCGGACGGGTTTTCCGGCAATGAAAACAAAAAAGGTACCTTCCTCCTGGGGGCCGCCACCGATTCCGCGTATCTCCGCCGCTGGTGGGACGGAAACGTCTGGCACATGGCCATTAAACTGGCCACCTTTATCGTTGACAGTATTGCGTCAAACATCTTTGGCCGGTTCCGGGTGTTCCGAACCGGGCAAAACTCCGATACCGATCCCCCCGTTCTTGACACCAACCCCGGAGCCGACCCCCAGGGCCAGGCCGTAAACCACGCCTCAAGCGACTTCCGGGGAGCCTTCCGGGTACGGAAAAGCAACAACCCGCTTTTTCCCGGCTATAATGACACGGTTTTTGAGGCGCTGCCAAACGGCACAACGCGGATAGAAAATTTGCAACATCTTTATAACGATATTGTTTATCGAAATTATTATAGAATAGACGCCTCCGCACTTGATAGCACCAAGTTTTACTTGGTAAGCTTTGGAGGGTTTGACCACGAACTCGACTGCGAAATACACTCGCCAAATTTTGTAGCTGCCGAGCCGTATAACCAGAATAGAATTCGTTTTTTACTAACAATAGAAGGCTGGGGTGATACGGGAGCCAGCCTGGCCGTTTTATCTTATAACCGGTACGCTCCAGGCGAAGTAACAATCGGCGCCATTGTCGCGGGAAATATGGGCGGCGAAAAAGGCATATACATCCGCGGTGGATTCGTATACAGTTTTAAGTGCAATGGGATTCCGGTACTACGAACCTCATCATACGCATATAATCTTCAGGGGTATACCGAAGTTTACAATGCCGGGGTCGCCATTGACAACTGGGCGGGAACCAACATAAGTACGCTCTGGACGTATAATGACGGTGGCCCGCTCTTCATGGAAGCGCTTAAAAATCTCAAAGTAGAAGGCGGCGCCTCCACCTCCCCCGGCACCGGCGCCCTCACCGTGGCCGGCGGCGTGGGTATAGCCGGGGCGCTTAACGTGGGGGGGACGGCTAGTTTTTGGAGGATAAGCGGTGATATACTGGAGCTCTATCAAGGGGGTGTTATGATAGCGCGAATAAAGCTGGGTATGGCGGCGGGCGCATTAAGCTTGCTGATAGGCGGCCTTCCGATTTCCTGCGAGGGTATATCGAGTTCCGGTGATATTAAAGGGGAGACGACTGACACTTCTACGTCGTGGACAGCGGCAGGCAATACAGCCGGGGTGACTACTATAATGGGTATGGCCTACGGCAACGGAAGGTTTGTAGTGGTTGGCGGTTATGGCAAGGCGGCCTATTCCACAGACGGTATAACCTGGACAGCGGTAGGTGATACAAAGTTTGGGACGAGTCAGATATGGGGTATAACCTACGACGACGGGAAATTTATCGCAGTTGGATCGGATGGCAAGGCTTCATATTCCCCTGACGGCATAACTTGGACGGCGGTAGGCGATACAAAATTCGATGTAACTACTATAACCGGTATAGCCTACGGCAACGGGAAGTTTATAGCGGTTGGTGCTTATGGCAAGGCAGCCTATTCCACAGACGGTATAACATGGACAGCGGTAAACAATACGGCGTTCGGGGCGAATGGTATATATACCATAATCTACGGCGGCGGGAAGTTCTTGGCGGTTGATAATAATAACAAGATGGCCTATTCCATCGACGGCATAACATGGACGACGGTAAGCGATACAAAGTTCGGAACGAATATCATAAATGCCATAACTTACGGCGGCGGGAAGTTTATGGCGGTTGGCAGTAACGGCAAGGCGGCCTATTCCACAGACGGTGCAATCTGGACAGCGGCAGGTGATACGAAGTTCGGGTCGATCACTATATATACCATAATCTACGGCGGCGGGACGTTTATAGCGGCTGGCAATACTGGTAAGGCATCCTACTCCACCGACGGTATAACCTGGACGGCGGTAAGCGATACAAAGTTCGGAACGAATACCATAAACGCCATAGCCTACGGTGCCGGGAGGTTTGTAGCGGTTGGCACTAACAGTGCGGCATATTGGGCAACCATTATAGCAAAACTGGTGTTTAATGCGAACGGTAGCGTAAGCTGGGCAAGGGCTTAATTCCACAGCCTACCCGCCCATAAGCAGTCCAACCCCAGCGGCGGTATCCACGTCGCCCAGGGCAATTCAATACACCCTTAACAGGGCGTAAAATATGCAGGAAAAAACCCGTAAAAACACAGTAAAACAGGGGAAAAAACCGCCTTTTTGCCAAACTATATGAATATTTTTGCCAAACCTCGTGTTCCGTTACAGGTCTCAATAGGTGAAAAAACATATTCAGGACTGCTCATCATTTTGATTTTATCCTGAACACTTATCCCGTCAATTCCGTAACCGACAGCGTCCCATCCATCAATTTTTTGACGGGCAAAAAGTTCGATACGGCTGATATTTCCAAAAAGCTGAACAATTCTGTTTCTGACAACAGGCGGCTTTACGGAATGACCAAGCCGTTCATGCATCAGAATTTGCGGCACCGTTTTATCTACGGATTTTATATGGCCGCGCATACCTAAAAGACAAACTTCAATATTTGATTTGGTGTAGCTCCCCATTCCATGCAATGGCAGACCGTCTTTTTTCGTCTTGACCCATGAGAAAGCGCAGGTCTTATATTTGAAGCCCCAAGCTTCCATAACATTGAACGCATCAGGCAATGCCGGCATTGTGGCCCACAAAAACAGTGCGCAATTTTTATCACGCAAGGATTTTACATTCAAAGCACAAATTTCTTCTGTGGTCATTGTTTCGTAGTGTTTCTCCGGTGCAAAGTGCCCTCCATCTTTACCGGTTCCCCAAAGATACTTCCACGGCGGGTCGGCATAGATGATTTGGTATTTCATGGTTTTTATTATATCAAGGAAGCTATTGTGATTGTCAACGCAGGATACTCCCTTCACACTCTACCGGTCTCCTTCTATAATATATAGGATATGGCGGTAAATTCGGCGAATCCCCTGATCGTGCAGAGTGATCGGACCCTTCTCCTCGATGTGCACAGCCCCAGGGCGGAGGACGCCCGGATCGCGATCATGCCCTTTGCGGAACTGGAAAAATCGCCGGAGCATATCCACACCTATCGGATTAGCCCTCTTTCACTCTGGAATGCCGCCAGCGCGGGCTTTGGTCCCGGCGATATTGCCGGGGCCCTGAACGAATATACCCGTTATCCCGTGCCTTCGGGCATTATAGAAGGTTTTGCCGATACTATGGCCCGGTACGGCAAGATACGGATCAGCGGCGCGGCGGAATCCTCCGGCGAATTATCCCTGACTGCCCAGGAGGAGGCTATTCTGGAGGAAATCGGCGCGGCCAAATCCCTGGAAAAATATCTGCGGAGAAACGCCGCCGGGTTCAGCCTGCGTTTGGTGGACCGGGGGACGGTGAAGCGGGAACTGATCCGTCTGGGCTGGCCGGTTCAAGACGAGGCCCCCCTCGTTGCGGGGGAGCCGCTGGACTTCGCGCTCCGAACCATAAGCGCCAGGGGAAGGCCCTTCGCCCCCAGGGATTATCAGGTCGAAGCCGCCCGGTCGGTGCTGGGTTCAGGCGGACCCGGTACGGGGTACGGGGTGGTGGTGCTTCCCTGCGGTTCGGGGAAAACCATTGTGGGAATGCTGCTCATGTCCCTGATGAAAACCAATACCCTGGTGCTGACTACCAATGTGGCGGCGGTACATCAGTGGATTGAGGAACTGCTGGACAAGACGGAGTTGAGCCGGGAGCAGATTGCCGAATACACGGGGGACTCAAAATCTGTGGCCCCGGTTACCATTGCTACCTATCAGATTATCACCTGGCGGCCCAGCCGGGACGCTGATTTTCCCCACTTCCGCCTGTTCCGGGAACGGCCCTGGGGACTCATCATTTATGATGAGGTCCACCTGCTCCCCGCCCCGATATTCCGGGTTACCGCGGAACTCCAGGCGGTCAGGCGGCTGGGGCTTACCGCCACTCTTGTCCGGGAGGACGGCGCGGAGGACGCCGTATTCAGCCTGGTAGGCCCGAAACGTTACGATGTGCCCTGGAAGGACCTGGAGGGCAAGGGCTGGATCGCCGAGGCCCTCTGTACCGAGATTCGGCTGGACCTGCCGGAGCGGCTCAAGATTCCCTATGCGGTGGCCGCGCCCCGGGAAAAGTACCGGATCGCCAGTGAAAACCCCCGGAAGGAGGAAATTGTCCGCCAATTGGTGGAGAATCATCAGGAGGATCAGATCCTGGTGATCGGTCAGTACCTGTCCCAACTGGGGGTTCTGGCGGGGCTCCTCAAAGCGCCCCTTATCACCGGCAGGACGCCCAACGCGGAACGGGAGCGGATCTACGGGGCCTTCAAACGGGGAGAGGTCAGGGTTATTGTGGTGTCCCGGGTGGCCAATTTCGCCATCGATCTTCCCGATGCTTCTATGGCGGTTCAGGTCTCCGGCTCTTTCGGTTCCCGGCAGGAGGAAGCCCAGCGGCTGGGGCGGATTCTGCGGCCCAAAGGAAAAAACGTCTGGTTCTTTACCCTGGTTTCCCGTTACACCGTGGAGGAAGAATTCGCCGTGAACCGCCAGAAATTTCTGGCTGAACAGGGGTACAAATATTCCATTCAGCATTGGGCCACGCCGGAACCCCCAACCGGGCAGCCGGGAGGGTTGCCGCGATTATGAAAAAATCCATATTCCGCTCCCCGGATTTCTGGAGATCCGCCATCCTGAAACTGCCGGACAATTCCTTTTTTGAACTTTTGCGGAGCATCTTCGGCAGCGTTAAAACGCCCTTTAACAAGCAGCGGCTTATGGCGGATCTTACGGCCTTGCTCTCCCGGGAAGAGATTCAAAAAAATATCTTTGATTATATAGACCAAACAGACGCCCGTATTATTGCCGCGGTCGCGCTTCTGGAAGAACCGTTTCCGGGGGAACTGGAAAGCTTTTTTGCCGGGGATCTGAGTTATGCCGTTCTCCACGATATTCTCCTCAACCTGGAGGAACGTTTTATCCTCTACCGTTTCCGGGAAGAAGGGCAAAACCGCCTTGCCCTGAACCCGGTTCTTGAACCGGTCCTGGCCCCCTTTATAAATGATATGTCTCTGCTGTTCCCGTCGGTTCCCCCTGTTTCCGCGGAGGAGCTTGCCGGTCAGCTTCTGCCCAAAACGCCGGAGGCCCGAAGCGCGGCGTCCGCTCCGGCGCTTAAACCGGTGGCGGATGACCGGCTTATCGGGGGCATCTTAAGCTTTGTCTCCGGGGAAGGCCTGTTTTTCAAAAATGAAGGGGGGATTCGGAAAAAAATTCTTGACGCGGGGGCCCGTATTTTTCCGGGCTCCGATCTGGAATCTCTTACCGGGGGGCTCCTGCTCCTGGGACTGCTCCGGGAGGAAGGGGACGGTTTTATTCCTGATGAACAGCGGCTCGCCTCCTTTGCGGAGCTTTCTTCCCGGGAACGAATGGAATATTGGGCCGCCGGGATCTATTGTTTTCAGAACGAGAAGGGCGCCTTTGAAGCCGCCGCGGGTTATCTGTTCCGAAACCGGGTTTTTTCCCTGGCGGCCCTGATTCACCGGCTGGCGGCTCTGATCAAACCGGATCGCTGGTATCTCCAGGAAACGCTGAAACGGTATGGGATTATTCTGGAGCGGGAGGCCCGGGGTATCCGGCGGGAAGGGGTTGAGGAAGGCGTTTTTTTTGACAAGCTCACGGGGGTAATGGAAACCCTGGGCCTGCTGGTCTCTCCCGCGCCGGGTTACTGGACCGCCGGTTCCCTTGTACACGGCGGGACCGAAGCCGGGTCAGACGGGGCCGCCGTCCAGGGCGCCGGGCTTTCCCCGCTGCTGGCTATGGACAGCCCCTTTTCCTGTATTCTCCATCCGGGTATAGCTTTTGCCGATATTCTGAAACTGGCTTCCTTCCTCATTGTCCGGGAGGCCGGAGTGGTTGTCCGTTTTGAGCTGACCCGGGAATCGGCGGTCCGGGGTTTTGACCGGGGCTTAAAGGCGGCGGAAATGATAGAAAATTTTGAACGGCTTTCCCGGAGCCGGATCGATGAAAACCTGGACTGGTCGCTGAAGGATTGGGAGAAACGGTACGGCCAGGTAAATCTGCGCCGGGGACTTGTTTTGACCCTTTCGGAGGATCGCCGGTATCTGGCGGAGGCGGAACCGGTGGCGGACCTCATTCAGGAAACCCTGGGGCCGGGGGTGTACCTCCTTTCCGGCTCCGGCCCGGAGGCGGCGGAAGAAGCCCTGCGGAAAGCCGGGGTAGATATTATCTCCCGGCAGGCCGGCTGGACCGCTCCGGGCGGCAGATACGGCGGCCGGAACGCCTTTTCTTCCCTGGAAAACACGGGATTTTTTCCGGGGTATCAGGAGCAGGGCCTGGGCCGGGAAAAAGCGCCTGAGGCTTCCCCCCCAGCCGCCGGTTCCGTGTTTGGCCCCCAGGGAGAGGCCCTGAAAAAACAGTTCCACGCGGCTTTAGAGAATATGTCCCTCAGCAAGGAAGAACGGGATGAACTTGCGTCCCGGATAAACCGGCGGCAGATACTGGGTTCTTCCCAGCTTAACGGGGCTTCCGTCCGGTATGAAAAACTTGAGGCCCGGTTATTGGATTATGTGGGAAAGGCGGCGATTGCCAAACAAGCTATCAGTTCAAAATCGCTGGTGGAAATTACCTGGTCCCATCCCCAGAAGGGGCTTATCCAGGCTACCGGAATTCCCACGGCCCTGGAAAAAACCGGGGGGGAAAGCGTTCTGGTGCTGAACCCCCTGAGCCCGGAAGAGCCCCTGCGGGTTCCCCTGGGAAAGATCAGCCTGTTACGGCGGATCAAAAAATCAATTTTTGGAGAATAGTTGAGCTTGTTCAAAAACCCGGTTGGTTTTAAAACAGTTTCCAAGAATTTAGTGAACCGGTTCGATGAATCCGGCTAAGGAGTGTATATGCCTTTATTACCATTTGCAAATGTACCGCTGGCGGTAAGCCGGCAGGATGAATTCAGCCAGGCGAAACTTGCGGTCCTTATTGACGCGGACAATACCCAGCCCGCCATTATTGAGGGTCTTTTGAACGAGGTAGCCAAATACGGCGTTGCCAGTGTCAAACGGATCTACGGAGACTGGACCAGTACCAATCTCCGTTCATGGAAGGACCGGCTGCTGGAATACGCCATCCAGCCGATTCAGCAGTTTTCCTATACCAGCGGAAAAAACGCTACCGATTCGGCGATGATCATCGACGCGATGGATCTCCTGTATAGTCAGAAACTTGACGGTTTTTGCATTGTCTCAAGCGATTCCGATTTTACCCGCCTGGCGGCCCGGCTTCGGGAAAGCGGCCATACCGTCTATGGCTTTGGGGAAAAGAAAACTCCCCGGGCCTTTGTTTCGGTTTGCGATAAATTTGTGTATACCGAAATTCTCCGGGACATTCAGGAGGAAAACGACGAAGATGAGAGCCGGCCCGCGGCCCGTCCCCGGAAGGATTTTAAGGTGGACCGGAAACTTCTCAAGCTCCTGCGGGACGCGGTGGAAGATCTGGCCGATGAATCCGGCTGGGCTTACCTGGGCGGGGTGGGGCAGAAAATCAACAACCGGTCCAGCGAGTTTGACCCCCGGAACTACGGCTTCAAAAAGCTGGGGGACCTTTTTCGCGCCATTTCCCAGTTTGAGACCGAGGAAAGGCCGCAGGAAAACGGCACGGGCCGGCAGGTATATATCCGGTGGAAGAAGCGGAAATAGAGGTAGTCCGGTTTTCCTGTTGGAAAACGGCACGGGGCGGCAGGTAGGTGGAAGAAGGAGAGGACTCAGCTCAACAGCTTGTCGCTCCGGTTGGGAAGAAAGTAGGAAGGCGGGGACCCCATAAGCAATTTGAAATGCCGGTAGAAGTGATTAACATCGGAAAACCCGCATATCATCGCCACCTCTTCTACCTTATATTCACCGCTGACCAGAAAATTTTCCGCGTTTTTTATCCGGGTCTTGATCACATACTGATTTACCGACATGCCGGTTTCTTTTTTGAAGAGGGAGCCAAAATAGCTGGTATTAAGTCCCGCTAATTGGGCCATCTTTTCAACCGAAAGTTTTTCGGCATAATGTTCGGCGATATGGCGGATAACTTTTTTAATCCGGAAATCTCCCGCGGTAGAATCACTGTTACTCACAATCAACTCATAAAACCGGTGTAAGATGAGCAGAAATAACCCGTGGGTTTTAAGCATATACCCGGTTTGTTTATGGCGCCAGGTATAATAAAGAGTGTGGAACATACTGATAATATCCCGCTTGGCGCCGATTCGGGAAACGATGGGGAAAGGCAGTTTTACCAGCGCCCCGTTTTCGCTCCTAAGCCGGAAATCTATTGAAAAACAATGCATCGGCCGGTCATGGAAAGTAACGCCTTCCCGGATACTGTTTTCGGGCAGGCATAACAGATCTCCCGCTGATAAATCATATTCAATGCCATTTATTGTATACCGCGCACTGCCCTGAATTATATAGGTAATATCAGTATAAGGAAATTTATGCCGGGGCATACGCCACGACGCGGAACATTTTCGGAAAATAATATAACTAATATCAGTCGTGAAAAAATCATTCATATAGAATACTGTCCACCTCATAATATAACTATTCAAAATATAAATCAAATAGTATGGAATCTTCTTTAAAAAGTCCCAATAGAATATTTTATCTGGAATTTATACATGAACGCTTGATTTCCGGTATGGTGAAGAATTTGAAGGATGGTATTATTTTTATAAGTTTATAAGAAAAACAGAAAAAGGGTACCCGGATGAAATGTAAGGCATCCATTTCGGCTGCCTGCGATTTAACGTTCCTGCGGGCGTTGTATCCGCCGGGTTTTTGTCCCTTGAAAAAGTTGGTCCTAAGAACATGGGCGGTGTAGCCGTTCATGTCTTGATATAAGGATAAAATTTCAGGAGGTATCTATGAAATTGAAAATCGTAAAAGCCGGCATTGTCTTTTTGACAGTAATGGCTGCGTTGGTTTTTGTTGGCTGCCAACAGCCAACGGCCGACCCGCTTAGTAGTGATGCAACACTGGAGAGCATCAAGATCGCTGGTGTTGAACCGGTATCCATCGGGGAACCCGGTGAAGACTGGGAACAGCTGGTCCCGGCCTTTGTGTATCTTTCAGCGGATAATATGGTTGACGCCGCGGTTGAATTGAGCGCGTCCGGCGGCGCCAGCGTGTATCTTGACAAAAAGAGAGTGGGTGAAGAACCCAATTTTGTCAGTGCCGCCGCGGATTTAAAATTTACCTTTGAACATGAGGATGTGTTATTTGTTGAGCTGTTCTCGGCCAACCACGACAAATACACCCTTTATGCGTTCCAGATTCGTAAACGGACTCCCATCGTGTCGAATATTGCCCTGAACAGCGTTTTCGCGAAGAATCTGGGTACTCCCGCGGAACAATATGCCAACGCGGCAGCGGGGGAAATCTATTTTGACGCGGGCCGGGCCGGCAGTTTCCTGCCGATTAGCGTGGCAACGGAAATAGCAGATACCGAATTCAGGGTAGGCGTCGGCGCTACTCCTGCCTTTGATTCCGCCATGTATGTCAAGGCGGAAGATAATGGTTTTATCTATCTTGAATCCAAAAGCGGAGAAGAAACCGGCGATACGCTGTACTACAAACTCCAGATGAAAAGTGCCCAATCGCCTGCTTCTCTTGGTACTAGTAGTACTACCCTTACCCTTGGCGGCGCGACAGTTACCGCTGGCGCCTCAGGCGCTACATTTGCCGCCGCCGCTTATGCCGCCGCCGGCCAGTTGGCGACTATTGACCGGGGTTCTCTGGCCAGTTTGGCGGTTGGATTGACGGTCCCGGCGGGTCTGCAGGCCGAGTACGGCTGGAGCAAAGCGACCGGTACGGAACCTGATAATTGGGGTTCATCGTTGACCGGGGTACACAGCGGGGCGTATATTGGCATTAAAGTTACCAATCCTGACCTGGACGCGACAGTTTATTATAAATTCCGTGTTCTGGCCTCGGGCGCTTTGACAACGGCCACTATCACCGGCGCTACAGTTGACGGGGCGGCCCAGACGCCCGGCACGATAGGCACAGCCTGGAATACCCCCACAACCAATATCGTCGATGTTGAACTGACGGGACTCCCCAAAAATATTACTGTTTCGGCCACTGCGGCGGATAACGCGTCGGTACGGTACGGTACGACTGCGGCTCAGGCTACGGCTCCCGCCAACTGGGGACTGAACGGTACGTTT
>JAISAN010000025.1 GCA_031266635.1 Treponema sp.
CCCAGGCTCTGAGCGACTGCGAAGCCTCCCTGTCCCTGGAGCCGGAAAACGAAGCGGTCCGCAAATTACAGCAGATACTGCTGGAAAAATTAAAGATGTAAGGTCCACCGGGACAGGGATGGTAAGTTCAGTGACGGTGAGTTCTTGACACAAAAAGTCAATTTCGGTATATTTTTTTTACTTGTTGTTAAGTCTCCTTCGTCTAGTGGTTAGGACATCGGGTTTTCATCCCGACAACGGGGGTTCGACTCCCCCAGGAGATGTCACACAAAAAAACCGCCGTTCGGGCGGTTTTTTTGTGTGTTGGAGTTTTGCCAAAGGCAAAACTCCCTGGCTTTTGCTTTAGGGGGGAGTCGAACCGGAGCGCTCCGGCGTAAAATGCCAAGGCGCAAGCCTTGACAGATACTGCGGCGCAGGATGCGCCGGGAGCGCGCAGGCGGCCCGGAGGGAGGCAACAGGAAGTTGCCGGCCAGAGGGCGACTCCCCCAGGAGATGTAAGAAAAACCGCCCGAAGGCGGTTTTTCTTTTGGAGTTTTGCAAAGCAAAACTCCATAAACCATTTGCCACAGGGGAGTCGAACCGGAGCGCTCCGGCTAAAATGCCAAGGCGCAAGCCTTGACAGATATTGCGGCGCAGGATGCGCCGGGAGCGCGCAGGCGGCCCGGAGGGAGGCAACAGGAAGTTGCCGGCCAGAGGGCGACTCCCCCAGGTAAAACCGGGTGCCTGTGAACGCTCAACCTGTCCCTGCCGCTTGTCTTCCTGTTTTATTTCCCGGCTAGGCCATAACCCGGCAATTCACTTTTTCTGGAGCATAAGCTCCGGTGAGGCGGCGTCTCTCAACTGCCGGGAGAGTGTGTAAAACCGGCTCAGGTTTTCCGCTGGAGCTATAGTTGTGCGGACATGGGACAATTTTAGGGCGAAGGGTTCAAGATAAACCAAACGGCCGCCGGAAAAACCCAGGTGAATAAAAAGACCTTCGTCCCCTCCGCCGGTATTTTCCATCCCGCCGAAGACATAATTCCCCAGTGACCAAAACACAGGTTTCCCCAAAATCCATTCAAAACCCTGAACCATGTGGGGATGGGAACCAATGACAAGGTCCACCCCGTTTTGAACCAGATCCGTATAAAATTCCCGGGTAAACGTATCGGGGCGGGCGGCCCATTCAATCCCGCCGTGAAATAAAACAACGTCAATGGGTTCCGGCGAAGAATCCAGGGACAGCGGCGAATTTTCGAAGGCGTTTTGGCTAAAAAGCGCTTTCAACTTTTCCCCGCCCCCCCGGCGGGCGTGGAGAAGACCGGCCTTCTCCTCCCCGGCAGCCGCCATAAGGCCGTCCCAGCCGTTTTTTTCCCGGGGAAAAGAGGCGATGCCAAAGGTTCTGACTGTTTGCGCTCCCTTCTGAAAAAGAAAGGGCCGGGCGGCGTTTTTTTCGTCTATACCTGCTCCCAAAACGGCTATTCCCGCCTCCCCCAGCCAGGCAAGGCTGTCCAGAAACGCATCCTCCCCATAATCAAAAGCATGGTTATTCGCTAAAAGGACTCCGTTTATGCCTGCGTCTCTGAGGGCGGGAGCGATCCTGGGATCAAAACGGAAATTAAAGGATTTTGCCACCTTTGTTCCCCGGCTGCTCACCGCCCCCTCAAGGTTTACCAGGGTAAGGTCCGCTTGAGCCAGAAATTCCACCGTACCGCCAAAGATCCCCACAGGTCCTTCGGCAAAAAGAATATCCGCCGCTCCCCGGCCAAGCATAAGATCGCCCCCGGAGGCGATCCAGAGTATGTCCGGGGAACTTTGTATCAGCGGTTTATCAGCGGCCCGCAACGCCTCTTCCAGCGCCTGAATTTTGGGAAGAACTTCGGCATAAGCTTTTTCAATTTTTTTTGTTATGATTTTTTTTCTGAGCGGCCCACCGGGAAAATCCTCCGGGGAAGGTTTCCGCGCCTGTATGCGGATCCCTGCCGCCCTTATCAGGGGATACGCCTCATCGTCCACACTTTTGCCATCCACCCGCAGGGCAATAAAAGGCGGCTCAAGTTCCGGCAGGGCGACAAGAAACTCCCGGCCTTCAAGACACGCTGCAATATCCGTGGTTTTCCGGCCGGCCAGGGCGTCTTCCCGGGGTACATACCAGGTCTTTGAGAGAAGGATATCCCCAAAATTGTGTTCAAATTCCCAGGATGAAAAAAAATCAACCACAATATCCGGTCGTTCCCGGTTTCGCTTTGGAATACCGGAATCCCCCCTACCTTCCGGGTCTTCACCGGAAAGCCCGGAACCTGGCCGGAATCCCAGGGATTCCGGTAATCCGCTTTCTTCAAAAAAGGATGTTAAAAAATCCTGTTCCCGGGCAAATTTATCACCGCCGTTAAGGACAAGCAGGTCTGTCTGGGCCTTACAGGAACCAAACAGGATGATGCCGAGAAAAACAAATAGATACGGCGTTTTCATTTAGCGACTATAGTATACCATTACAATAAATACGAAAACCGGTTCATTTGCCGTAGGGCACTCACTGTAATTCCGGTTTACGCGGTTTGTCTTTATATGCACTTGAAAAATGTTTCTTTTCGTATAAAAATAGATAAAGAACCTGTTAAAAACCGCAAAATGCCGTGCATTTTGCAAGTTTGTGCCGGACTTTAGCCCGCGATGACCAACAGCGAACCGGAGGTTCGATTCATCGAACACGTCCAATGTGTTTATATTATAACTGGGGCTGTTCCAAAACTTCAGTTTTTGGAACAGCAAGCTTGGATTTACGAGGTTGTTTCATCAGACCTTTGGTCTGCGCCAACCGGGTTTTGGAACAAGCTCAACTGTGAAGGGTTGCCTGGCAAACCAGTCTGCTGCCATTTTATTGTCGGTGTTACCGGTTCTAAGCGCCGCAGGGCCGTTCCCGCGTTAACGGGTTCTTGGGTATCAGACCTCACTGCGAATGAAAAATAAGCTGAGGATGCCTGTTTGACACAAAATTTGCCGTTTTATGCTGCCGGGCTTCGTTTTTCCTGTACCCGGTGTTCTTCATGCTGCCGGTACGAGAGCGGCTATGTGTTTCTTTCAGGAAAAGATCTGTGTCTTCTGGCAGCGGAGTGTCAAATGGAGTATACTGATTTCGTGAAAACTTATTGCCGCTGGGTTCCTGTAGAAGCGGGGACGGAGCGGCTTTCATTAAAAGAAACATCCGCTTTGGACTGTATTTTCTGGAAAGAAGGCTGTATGGTTTATACTGCCCGGCCCCTGCAATGCAGGACCTTCCCTTTCTGGCCTTCGGTCCTTGCCTCGGCGGGTTCCTGGAAGATTGTCAAAAGTACCTGTCCCGGCATGAGTCAGGGCCGTCTTTACAGCCGGGAAGAAATTGAATCCCGTCTGGCGGCTCAACAGGCGGAACCGGTCCTCACGCGGCGGCGCCGGGACGCGGGGAGGGGATGATGAATATCCGTTTTTGGGGTGTCAGGGGTTCCCTGCCGGCGCCGCAGTTGCCCTCTCAAATCAAAAGCAAAATTTCCGCGATTCTGGAGCGCTTGACCCCGGAAGATATTGCGGACCCCGAAAGCCGGGAACGTTTTCTGGCGGGGCTGCCTCCCTGGCTTTTTGGTACGGTAGGGGGTAACACCCCCTGTGTGTCGGTTAGTTTTGGGAATCCCAAAGAATTGGTAGTTTTCGACTGCGGATCGGGCCTGCGGGAATTGGGGATCGCCCAATCCCAGGAAAGGCCCAAAACTTCCCAATATCATATATTTTTTTCCCATTTCCACTGGGATCATATCAACGGGCTGCCGTTTTTTAATCCCGCCTATGATCCGTCGGTAACGGTCGATTTTTATTCCCCGAAAAAAAATCTCGAAGCCGCTTTAATCGGCCAGATGACTTCCCCGTACTTTCCGGTTCACATGGAGTCCATGGGATGTAAAAAAATCTTTCATTTTATGGAAGATACGGTTATATTAAACAATGTGATTATTGATTGTAAAAAGATGAATCATCCGGGAGATTCCTATTCCTATATGGTGAACGATGGCAAACACCGGTTTATTTATGCTACTGACACGGAACTGTCGGCGGCGGATTTTATGAAGACCGATGAAAATACCGCTTTTTTCCAGAATGCCGACTTAATTGTGATAGATTGTCAATACACCCTGGGGGAGGCAATTGAAAAATACAACTGGGGGCACAGCGCCTTTAGCCTGGCGGTAGATTTTGCCGCGAATTGGGGGATAAAACACATGGTTCTTTTTCATCATGATCCAACATATAACGACCGGAAATTGTTTAATATCCTCCAATCCGCCCGCTGGTATACTGAACGGATGAATATCAAGGGAATTGAATTGTCCCTTGCGATGGAAGGCATGGAGATCAAACTCTAATTCCGGTAGTATTTTAGTTCGTATTTTAGGTAAAAGGATGTCCCGGAAAGCCCAAAAAATACTCAAAACAATCCGCCTCCTCATTGGCCTCATTCTGTTTTTTTCGGTTTTATTTTTGGCCTTCCTCATGTATTTTAACGCTCCTCCCCGGAATAATCCTCCCATTCAAACCGGCGAAGGGCTTCGGATTGAACCGGGCGGAACCGTTTATCTGGAAGTACGCCGGGGAGAAAGCGCCCAATCGGTAGGAAAACGGCTGGAAGAGGCGGGGATTATCAAGAGCCGTTATTTCTGGCATCTTCTCTCCCGGTTTGACCAGGAATATATCAAAACCGGAAGCTACCAGCTCGAACTCCCGCTCAGCCAGTTAAACCTCCGCGCTATCCTGGTATCGGGCCGGCAGATGCTCCAGCGGGTTACCATCCCCGAAGGGATCACCCTGAAAAAGATGGCCCGGCTTTTTGAGGACGCCGGCGTTTGCGGGGCCGGGGCTTTTCTTGCCGCCGCGGAGGATCAGGAACTTCTGGATCGTTACCATATATTGGGAAAAACCATGGAAGGCTATCTTTATCCGGATACTTACCTGTTTCCTCCCGATTACCCTCCCGGCCGGGTTATCCGGACTATGGCGGATACTTTTTTCGAGCGCCTGGCTCAATTCGGCGGGGATTATTCAGGCCTGAGCCCCGAGGAACTCCAGCGCCGGGTAATTATCGCCTCCATTGTGGAACGGGAGTACCGGGTGGATGAGGAAGCCGCCCTGATGGCGGGGGTATTCTATAACCGCCTGCGAATTGGCATGGCCCTCCAGTCCTGCGCCACCGTGGAGTATGTGATCACCGAAATTCAGGGACGGCCCCATCCCGATGTTCTCTACAGCCGGGACACGGAAATCCGGGACCCCTACAACACCTATATCAGGCCCGGTCTCCCGCCGGGGCCTATTTCGTCTCCCGGCGCGATCGCCCTGAACGCGGCGTTCCATCCCGCGGCCAGTGATTACCTTTATTTCCGCCTGGTAGACGCCTCGGTGGGGCGGCACTATTTTTCACGCACCCTGGACGATCATATCCGGGCGGCGGCGCTTTATGTGAAGGGGCGGTAATGACACAGGATGCCGGAAAGGCCGCCGAATGAGTCGTATTGCCAAATCTACCATCCAGGAAGTAAACGACAAGCTGGACGCCCTGACGGTGGTGGAAGATTATGTACGGCTTGAAAAAAAGGGAGGACGGTACTGGGGGCTTTGTCCGTTCCATAATGAAAAAACCCCTTCCTTTACGGTAGACCCGGACCGGAAGATATACCACTGTTTTGGCTGCGGTCAGGGCGGGGGGATCATCAACTTTGTAATGGAGATGGACAAACTCTCTTTTCCCGAAGCGGTTGAAACCCTGGCCCGGCGTATGGGGATTGAGATTGTATATGAAAACACCGGGGAAGGGGCCTATCAGGGGAAAGACCCGGAAACGGATAAGCGGAAGGAAGAACTGGCGGATCTCTACGGCCGGGTGACGGTGAGTTTTCACCATTTTTTGACGGAAAAACCGGAAGGAGCCGCCGCGCTGAACTATATCCTGAACCGGGGGATCAGCCGGGAGATGGTCGAGCGTTTCCGCCTGGGTTATGCTCCGGCGGAACGGAACTGGCTCCATCACTTTCTCCTGAAAAAAGGCTATTCGGAGGCTTTTCTTGCGGTCTCAGGGCTTTTTTCGGAACGTTACCCCCGGATGAGTTTTTTTTCCGACCGCTTAATCTTCCCCATCGCCGATCGGCAGGGAAAAACAGTGGCCTTCGGCGGCCGCCTTCTGGCAGGGGACGGTCCCAAGTACCTCAATTCCCGGGAGTCCGAATTATACAAAAAAGGCCAGACTCTTTTTGCCATTGATTTGGCTCTGCCGGAGATACGGAAAACCCGGAAAGTGTACCTCGCCGAGGGGTATATGGATGTTATCGCCCTTCATCAGGCGGGGATAGGCAATGCCGTAGCGCCCCTGGGGACGGCGTTTACCGAAGAACAGGTAAAACTTCTCCGCCGCTGGGCGGAACAGGCCCTGCTGGTCTTCGATTCCGATGAAGCGGGGCAGAACGCGGCGGTAAAAGCGATCCTGACCTGCCGGAAAAACAATCTGGCCTGCGCCGTGGTTATCCCCGGAACCCGGGAAGCGGCGGAGGGATCGGAAAAAGCCAATATTTTAAAGGATCCGGCGGATATTTTGAAAGATTTTGGGCCCCAGACGTTGAAAAAAAATATGGAATGTTATATAAATGACTTTGAGTATTTGGTAAATCGCGGTAAATTCCTGTACGATATATCAATTCCGGAAGGAAAAGCCCGGGCAGTTGCTTTCTTGTTTCCGTACCTGGAAACCCTGGAGTCGGATGTTTCCAGAGATGACTGTCTTGGGCTTATATCCGATACCTTTGGAGTGGACAGGAGCGCGGTACTAAATGACTACAACCGGAGGCACGCCGGTGAAAAAAACTCCCGAGAGGAGGTCCCCCAAAACGAAAAACCGGTACGAATGAACGATGAGCTTTTTTTACTCACCCTGGTATCGGTGAATTTTCATTTATATCCTCAATTTCGCAGTGTTCTGGCGATAGGGGAGGTAGAAGATCCGGCCGCGAAGGAACTCTTTATTGCGTTGGAAGAGTGTTTTGTCCATGATGAATCCGGCATAGAGAATCTTCTTTCCCGTATATCCTCCGGGGTTTTGCGAAGGTTTATTGTGGAAAAGGGTGCGTCAAAGGAATTTTCCGGTGACCCGGAACAGCTTTTGGCGGACGGCATCAAGGTTCTGAAAAAACGGCGGCTTCAGCGCAGGTTATCCGGCATTGTATCGGAACTGCGGAGTATGGAAAATCAACATTCATCCCAGGACGGTGAGTTCCGGTTTGATGAATTACTTTCTGAAAAAATGTATCTTGATGTCCAAATACGCGAATTGGAAGGACGATAAGTATGAACGAGACTCAAAATGAATCCCGGAAAAGCCGGGAGAGCGACAAAAAACACATGGTTCACAACAATACGGAAATATCTACGCCGGAACTGGCGCTCGATCCCGCTGTTTTAAAGTTAATTGAATACGCAAAAGAAAAAAAGACGCTTTCTTATGAGGAGCTTTCGGATTATCTCCCGGAACATATCGCCAATTCCGACAAAATTGAGCAGGTGCTTGTTTTATTGGAGGCGAACAATATTCAGCTTATTGAAGAAGAGGGGGCCGGGGAAGACGAAACTGAGAACGAACCCCGGAAAAACCAGGAGGCCGGCAAAAAGCGCCTGGTTTACAGCGATAAAGAATCGCTGGTGGATGATCCTATCAGACTGTACCTGCGGGAAATTGGCCGGGAGAACCTGTTAACCGCGGAACAGGAAATTGAATTATCAAAAAGAATGGAGAGCGGGGAAAATATCATCAAGGGAGTGATTAAAAAATCGGGGATGATTATTCCCGAGTTTTACCATATCGCCCAAAAGGCTTTTTCAAGACGGGACCTTCGGGAACTCAACCTTTCCAAAAAAGAAATAACCGAACACATGACCGAACGCCGCAGGCTTAATCAATTTTATAAAGATGCGCTGCGGATCATCCTGGGAGATCTGAAAAACTACATAGAGATAAAACGGCGGCTTATCAGCAGGGGGGGAATTTTCCAGGAGGATGGAGAGCTGCTGGCGGTCCGGCAGCGGATCATGACGGTTATCAAGGATGTGGAAATTCATCCGGAGGAAATAACATATTTTTCGGAAAAGTTTATCCAGGCGGCCCGGAAAATTAAAGAGTACAAAAAAAAACAGGAACGGATAGAAAAACACCTTCAGGTGGCGTCTTTTAAGGAACTGCGGGTTTTGGGACGGGGTCTGACCATTAAAGAAGAGCGGGAACGCCTGGAGGAAGAGCTGGGCCTCAGTTCCGATGAAATAAAAGAGAAGATCCGCCATATCCAGGTAACGGAAAAGAAACTCCGCCAGATGGAATCGGAGTTTGAGGAAACTATTGAAAACATCAATCTTATGGCCCGGGAAATCAGCCGCGGCCAGGAGATGCTGAAAAAAGCCAAGGACCGGCTTATCAGCGCGAATCTCAGGCTGGTGGTTTCTATCGCAAAAAAATACACCAACCGGGGGCTCCAATTTTTTGATCTGGTCCAGGAAGGTAATATCGGTCTTATCAAGGCGGTGGAAAAATTTGAATACCAGAAAGGCTTCAAGTTCTCCACGTACGCTACCTGGTGGATCCGGCAGGCCATTACCCGGTCCATTTCCGATCAGGCCCGGACCATCCGGGTGCCGGTCCACATGATCGAACAGATCAACAAGGTGGTCCGGGAATCCCGGCAGTTGATGCAGGTTTTGGGCCGGGAGCCCACAGACGAGGAGATTGCCGAGCGTTTGGGCTGGACCGCCCTGCGGGTTAAAACGGTTAAAAACGTGGCCCGGGAACCCATCAGTCTTGAAACGCCCATTGGTGAGGAAGAGGATTCTCTTTTGGGGGACTTTATCGAAGATAAGGACGTGGAAAACCCCGCGAATCAGACCGCTTTTGCCCTTCTGCAGGAGCAGCTTAAAGCGGTTCTTAACACGCTCCCGGACCGGGAACAGGAGGTACTTAAAATGCGCTTCGGTCTGGATGACGGTTATTCACTCACCCTGGAAGAAGTGGGGCTTTATTTTAACGTAACCCGTGAACGGATACGGCAGATTGAGGCAAAGGCCTTACGCCGTCTCCGGTATCCCAAGCGGAGCCGGAAACTAAAGGATTATCTGGATCACTAGGCATTAGGTATTTGGGAGAAAACCTTTATTTTTCTCCATTTTTGGAATAGAGTTGTTCAGAAACTTCAGTTTCTGAACAACAACCACTAAAAAAACAGCAAAATGTGGAACATTTTGCGAGACTTGTTCAATAACCAACCGGGTTATTGAACAAGTCAAATACAAG
>JAISAN010000236.1 GCA_031266635.1 Treponema sp.
GTCCAGCTGGGCCGGGAACTGGAAAAATACAACATTTTCTATTATGAGGAACCGGTAATGCCCCTTAATGCCCCGTCCATGAAGGAAGTGGCCGATAAGGTGCGGATTCCCCTGGCGTCGGGGGAACGGATATATACCCGCTGGGGGTACCGGCCCTTTTATGAAGCCCGGTCGCTGCATGTGATCCAGCCTGATTTGTGCAACTGCGGGGGCTTGAGCGAAGGGAAAAAGATCTGCGACATGGGACATGTGTACGATGCGCGGGTACAGGTGCATGTATGCGGAGGACCGATAGCGACGGCGGCGGCGCTGCAGCTTGAGGCGGTAATACCGAACTTTCTGATACACGAACAGCACGCGGCGGCATTAGTGGATGAAAACATCGGGCTCTGCAAATACGATTACCAGCCGAAGAACGGGTATTTCAGCGTACCTGATCTTCCGGGGATCGGCCAGGAGCTAAGCGAAGAAGCCATGAAAACCGCCGATCAGATAACAATCAAATGACCTTCCCCGCCGCGAACCTGCGCGGCGGGGAAGGAAGGGTATAAAATACCTCCGGACAGCTCTTCTTTTTAATGGCTAATTGTGTTTTACTGAGAAGTAAAGGAGACGGCATCTTGGCTTTTGATAAAATCGAGAAACAGAGCGTTGCGGATGCGGTATTTTATGCCCTTCGTCAAAAAATTATTACCCGGTACTTTCAGGTGGGAGATAAACTCCCATCTGAAGGCGCCCTTTGTGAACAGTTTGGGGTCAGTAAGACATCGGTAAAACTCGCGCTTCAACGGCTGGGAACACTGGGACTTATCGAGACCCGGGTTGGACAGGGCAGTTTTGTCCTTGAATTTGACCCCAGGCAGTATATCTCCCAGATCGGAACCATTCTCCTGAGCGACAAAGATATTTCCCTCATTGTTGAATACCGCCTGTATGTGGAGATGGCAATCGCCCGCCTGGCCATGAAAAAAGCGACGGCGGAAAATTTTGAAAAGATGGAAGAACTCATCCGGCAGATGAACAAGGCGATTGATGATAAAGATCTGGTTCTGAACAGTAAACTGGACTATGAGTTTCACCGTGAGATTGCCTGTGCCACCCAGAATGATATTTTTCTTCTGATTTATGAAACTGTCGGAAAATTATTCTACCAGCAGACCACTGCCTTTATCGCGGAATTTCATAAAAAATATGGTTTTAACACCAGGGATACAACCCATCAGAACCTCCTTCAGGCGCTCAAAGACAAGGATATTAAAACCTGCCGCACCTGCTATTTGAAGATGTTTTCGGTGTTTTATCCCCTGCCGGAAGAACAGTTTATGGATTGCTGAGGACATAAACGCCCCCGCCGGCAGGGGTGAACCGGTCCGGCGGGGGAGGGTTCATGTTTTTATTTTTTCCAAGATTTCGCCGATCACCCGGTCGGCATCGGCATAGGGAACCTGGCAGGTGCCGACCTGGTGGTGGCCCCCGCCGTCATAGGCAAGGAGCATCTTACCCACATCCACGGTGGCGGTCCGGTTGATAATACTGTAACCCACGGTAACCACCACGTTGGCCTTGTTTTTACCGTCTACTATCCATATAGAGATGTTCTGTTCCGGGTAGAGGGTGTAGATTAAAAACCGGTTTCCCGCGTAAATGGTTTCTACTCCCCGGAGGTCAACTACCAGTACCTTTTCATCGATCTTTGCGTATTTTGCCACCATTTCCCGGAAAAGGGTGTTCTGTTCAAAATAAACGTCCAGCCGCTCCTTTACATCGGGCATGGCCAGAATTTCTTCGATGTGTTTTTGGGAACAGGCCAGGGCCAGTTTTTTCATCAGATCGTAGTTGCTGATGGTGAAATTCCTGAACCGCCCCAGGCCGGTCCGGGGATCCATGATAAAGCCCAGAAGAACCCAGCCCCCGGGATTGAGAATCTCCTCGGGGCGGAGGTCCCCGGAATCCACTTTGTCCACATAGCGGATCATTTCCGCAAAACGGCCAAGTTTTTCACTCCCGCCGTAATAATCATAGATTACCCGGGCGCAGCTTGGCGCCAGCCGGCTTACTCCCTCAAAATAGGTTTTTTTCCCCATCCGTTCGCTTTCACTGGAGTGGTGATCAAACCAAAGCCTACAGCCTTTAATGTAGGGAATATTGGCTAAAATATCGTTATCCGTAGCCTCCTCCAAGCCGTCCTGAATATCCTTGGGATGGACAAATTTCCACTCGTCAATCAAACCCAGGTATAACAGAAGCGCACCGCAGGCCAGTCCATCAAAATCAGATCTGGTTAATAGACGCATTTCATACCTTCCTTTAAGAATTATACCATAACCTTATATATTTTAATACTATATTTCTCCCCCTTTTGTTATTATAAAAGCATGAACCACTATATAAAAGGCTTTATGGCCCGAAAAATTACCACCCTTTTTGGGATTTTTGCCCTGACGGTTTTCGTCCTGGGCTGTGGCACCGCGCCGAAACCCGCGGCCTTTGGCGGCCTGGGAAAGCCCGGCGATCCGGTTCCCGTTATGGAAGCGGTCAGAACCGGGGTTTTACCCAGCGGACTGCGGTATTATATCATTGAAAACGTCAAGCCCGAAAACCGGGCCTATCTGACCCTGGCGGTGAACGCCGGATCGGTACTGGAAGAAGATGACGAGCAGGGCCTGGCCCATTTTGTGGAGCACATGGCCTTTAACGGAACGACCCGTTTCCCTGAATCGGAATTGATCAACTACCTCCGGTCGCTGGGAATGCGTTTCGGCCCGGAGGTAAACGCCTATACCAGCTACGATGAGACGATTTTCGGCATTGAGGTGCCGGTGGAAACCGGTTCGGGCGATGAAAAGCGGGTCCCCGATACGGCCCTGGCGGTGCTGGACGACTGGACCAGAGCCATCACCTTTGATCCCAAAGACGTGGACGATGAACGGCTGGTGATCATGGAGGAATACCGGGCCTATTTGGGCGCCATGGAGCGGCTGAGAAAACAGATACTGCCCTTCATTTTTCAGGGTTCCCCCTACGCGGAGCGTTCTCCCATCGGCCTCCCGGAAGTTATCCAGGGCGCTCCGGCCTCCCGGCTGGCGAATTTCTACAAAAAGTGGTACCGGGCGGACAATATGGCCCTGATTCTGGTGGGCGACTTTGACGGCGCCGCCCTGGAGGCCAGCCTGGAAAGCCATTTTTCCATAGAAAAACCCGCAGCGCCGCTTAACCGTCCGGTATATGAGCTGCCCCGGCCCAAAAAGGGGAATTTACAGACCCTGGTTCTCACGGATCCGGAACTGACCGCCACTCAGATCAACCTCTACTATAAGCGGAGCCCCAAGGCGCCCGGAACGGATCTGGCTGCCTGGCGGGAAGGACTTCTCGATGACCTGATCGGCCGGATGTTGAACCTCCGTCTTGACGAGGCCTCCCTGAAACCGGAAACCCCCTATGTGGGCGCGGGGGCGGGGAACGCCCGGTACGGCAGCGCTTCCCGTTTTTACGCCCTGATGGCCCTGGCAAAAACAGGCAAGGCCGAAGAAAGCCTGGCGGAACTGCTCCGGGAAAAGGAATCCCTGATCCGCTACGGCTTCACCGCCGGGGAGCTTGCGGTTGCCAAGAGCGCCCTTCTTTCTGACCTGGAACGGGCGGTTTCCGAGAAGGACCGGCAGGAATCGGACCGTTATGTGAGCGCCCTGACCAGCTATTTCCTCCAGGGGGGAACCCTGGCCGGCCCGGAATGGGAACTGGGGGCGGCGCGGGAAATGCTCCCCGGCGTCACCGGAAGGGATATTTCCGCCCTCTTAAAGGACTATTTCAATTCCGGGGAACTTGAACTGTTCATCATCGGCCCGGAAGCGGAAAAGGCCGCCCTCCCCAATGAAGAGCGGATCCGGCAGTTGATAAAGGAAAGCGCCCGGATGAAGATGAGCCCCCCGGAATCAACGGAAGTGGATGCGGAACTGATCGATGAGCCCCCCCAACCGGGCCGGATCACCGCCGAATCCCTTGATCCCGAGACCGGGGCCCTTCGCTGGGAGCTGGATAACGGCGGCCGGGTCATCCTCAAGGAAACAAAAAACCGGAACAACGAAATAGTTTTTTTCGCCGTGGCCAAGGGGGGCCTTACCAGCGTGGCGGAAGAAGACCTCATCTCCGCCGGTCTGGCGGCGGAAATGGTTCAGGCGTCGGGCCTGGGCCCCTATTCCCGGTCCGAACTGATCAAAAAACTGGCGGACAAGCAGGTGTCCATATCCTTTGGGATCGATCCCTATTACCGGAGCTTCCAGGGCTCCGCCGCCGGAGGGGATCTGTCCACCCTGTTTGAAATGATATATCTCTCCTTTACCGATCCCCGGATCGATCCCCAGGCGCTGGAGGTTTTGCTGGACCACTACCGGACAGACCTTGCCCAACGGAATGAAGACCCCAATACGGTGTTTTCCGATGAAATTACCCGGACCGTCACCGGGGGGAACCCCTGGTTCAAGCCCCTGGAACTGGCGGATCTGGCCAGGATCGACCCGGACAAGGCCCTGGCCTTTATACACCGGAGCCTCAACCCCGCGGACTATACCTTTGTCTTTACCGGAAACCTCGATATGGAAGCCCTTCGGTCCTATACCGAAACCTGGCTGGCTTCCATCCCCCGGGGCGAAACCTGGAACACCTGGCGGAACCTCAACATCAAACGGCCGGGAAAAACGAACCGGCCGGTGTACAAGGGAAAGGAAGAGCGGAGCGCCGTGTATATGAGCTGGTACGACAAGATCCCCTATTCCGAGGAAGCCAGCGCCGCCGCTTCAGTGTTGAGCGAATACCTGGATATTAGAATGACCGAGGAGATCCGGGAAAAACTCGGCGGGGTCTATTCGATTTCCGTATCCTCCGTAATCAACTCCATTCCCGAGGGAGAACTGGACCTGCTGGTGTATTTCGCCTGCGATCCCCGCCGGGCCGGAGAACTAAGCGCCGCGGTAACGGAACTGATAAGCCAAACCGCCAAGGGCCTTATTCACGGTGATACCTTTACCAAAGCGGTGGAGGCCCTGAAAAAAGAGTGGGAATCTTCGAGACAGAGCAACGTCTATCTTGCCCGGAGCTACGCCAATTCATCGGTGTTGCTGAACCTTCCCCTTTCCCGGCTGGACAAACGGCCCGCCTATTACTCCGCGGTCAAGCCGGAGGATATACGGAAGCTCTGCGCCCAGGTGTTACCCAAAGGCCCGGCGGTCATCACGCTGTTCCCGGAGGGATGGAACCCCTAGACCTAAAAGAAAGACGCCGGGGGAAATAGTAGACTGTGAGACCCCCCGCGAGGATCCGGTTCGTCATGCGCTTGGGGTCTAATACCCAAGCGCCACGGGTTCGCGCGGGGGATCTTTATCTTGGAGAAAAGGGGCGGCTCCGGGGCAGCGTATCGTTTCTGCCGGTTCCCAGGATCAGGAGTTCCGGGTGGTACTCGAAGTGCATGGTGTCATAACGGGACCACCTGCCGCCCCAGATAAAGCCCTGATCCTCGAAGGCCCGGATCACCGCGGCGGGCGGGTTCTGCCGTTTTTCGGGGGGAACGGTGCGCCAGTCTATCCCCCTGGCGGCGGTCCACTGCCAGTAGGTCTCCATGCCCGCCTGGGCCTTCATCAGGAGGTCCACCGCTATCCCGTAGGAGTGAAAACTGCGGTTTTCGCTGCCCGCCACATTCCGCCAGTTCCAGCCGGTAATGCTGGCCAGGCTTGTGAGCCACGCCTGTATGTCCGGGTCGCCGCGCGCCAATTCCTGAATCCGCCTTTCCGCCCGGCCCAGGGGCGCGGCAATGCCCCGGTGTACCTGTACCGGCCGTCCCAGAAATTGTATCCATTCCTGGCGCGA
>JAISAN010000268.1 GCA_031266635.1 Treponema sp.
AACCTGATCACGGATTACGGCATCAAGGTTCTGGAACCCACGGATGAAACGGAGCGGCTTACGGCTCTTTACATCAAAGAAAAAGCCGTCCCGGAATCACACCCCACGGACGCTGCCCATATTGCGATTACCGCTGTTAACGGCTTAGACTGTATAGTGAGCCTGAATTTCACCCACATAGCCAGGGCCTGGACGGATGAGCGGGTTAGGAGGGTAAACGTCCGGGAAGGGTATCAGGGCATAGGCATATACAAGCCTGCGGAGGTATTAGAATTATGAAAACCGTACAGGACTACATGAACGATCCCCGGATACTCAATGATCCAGGGCTTATGTCCGCCCCGGAGGAGTTGAGGGAAATTCACGCAATCAGATTAAAGCAGCATGATGAAACAGCGGGTATGTCCGCAGCGGAGAAAAGTGCCTATTATCGGCAAAAGGCGGTGACGCTCTTTGCCGGAACGGGAACCGCCCCGGAAATTGTCAACTATGCCGGCCAGGGTAAATTGAAGCCCCGCCAGCCGGTTACTCAGTAACTCGTTCCTTCCGTGGCGGCTCTAGACCGTACCGGGAAAACGCGCCCTATCATTTTGTTGATGATCCCGATACCGGAGAGAAGCGGGGTGTAAATTGTAGTTCTGCTTTGCGGTGGTGATAAGTCCACGCAGAGCAGGGACATTAAAGCCGCGAAACAAATCGCGGAAAATCTGGAGGGCATAGTATGAAACCGGTAAAAACCAGCGTTTGGGATCCGGCTGAATATTTGGAAACGGAAGAGGACATCATTTTTTACCTGGATGATATTTTCAAGAACGGCGATCCCGATCTTATCGTTACCGCAATCGGGGATCTTGCCTGTGCCCGTGGTATGTCAAAGATTGCCGGTGACGCCGACCGGGGCCGGGAAAGCCTTTATAAGTCCCTTTCCCAGGGCGGCAACCCTTCTTTTGAAACGGTCTTGAAAGTTTTGGCCTCCCTGGGATTCGGGTTAAGCCCCCGGCTTAACAGCGTGGCATAAAAGCCCCGGAGCCACGGGTGAACAGGAAATATGCTGTTGTATATCTCTGTAACCCCTCGCCCCTGTTGACAGTAAATTTTATTATATGTTACCGTAAATCCATGAAAAGCGCAGGTAAAAAAAACATCGCTTTTTTGAAAAAAATCTCTGAAAACCGCCATACTTGGCACGCTTCTTGCTCTCTCTCTCTCTCTCTCTCTCTCTCTCTCTCTTAATACTCACCTTCAATTACCCTCTGGCTTTTCTTTCCGTTTTGTTACCCAATCCTTATTTTTTCTCTCGGCATATTGGAACCCGGCGCTTTGGCTTTTATCACCGAAGCGCCGGGTTTTTAATTTAAAGGAGCTTATATGACGCAATGTGTTTTTGGAAAACCCGGTTTCCGGGAAACAGCGGTTCTATTCGTTTTACTCATTCCCCTGTACCTGCTCACGCCCCGTGCCGCCTTTGCCCAGGACAGGCCCCTGGCCCTGGGTTTCGGCGTGGAAGGAAACATGAACACCATCTCCTACGCTTCGGCGGCCTCCGGGTTCTCCCTGGTTCTGGATATGGGCCGGGTGTTCGCGGCGGGGCTCAGAACCGGATACAGTTACAACTTTTCCGGTATTGGCGCCCTGGAAATGGCGGCCCTGGGCCGCTGGTACTTTTTTTCGTCCGAAAAATCCCGGCTGTTCGCCCAGATTGAAGCGGGGGCGGACCTAATCTTTTACGAGGGGAGCGCCGATACCGCCTTTTTGGGGGGCCTGGTACTGGGCTGGCGCGTAAACCTGGGTTCAGGGTATCTGGAACCCGCCATCCGGGGAGGTTATCCCTACCTTTGGGGCCTGGGTCTCGGTTTCGGCTGGAGGATATAATGGTGAACCGCCTGACAAGCCGGAGAACACTGATCCTGCTGGCCGCGTTCCTTACCGCCTGTACAAACCCCTTCTTCGCCGCCCGGCTGGACCGCCCCGCCGGGCCTGATAAAGAACCCGAACCGGTTCCCGTTGTTTATACCGTTACCTTTGACAGCCACGACGGTTCGGCGGTAGAGGCCATTACGGGGGATGAGGGAACCCAGGTTTCCAAACCCGAAGACCCCATAAAAACCGGCTTCATCTTCAGCGGCTGGTTCGACGCGGAGAGCGGCGGGACGGCATATACCTGGCCCCATACCCTGACGGGAAACCTAACCATGCACGCCCGGTGGACGGCCTTCTACACCGTTACCTTCGATAAAAACGGCGGTGACACCGAGGCAGAGCCCCGGACCAAGACTCTTAGCCCCCCGGCAACAACAGTGGACGCCCTGCCCGCGCCCCCGGAACGGACCGGCTATATCTTTACCGGCTGGAACACCCAAGCGGACCTAATGGGGGATAGCTTTATCGCCGCTACCGCCGTTACGGAGGACATTACCGTCTACGCCTACTGGATAGCCGACCAGCCCTCATCGGCCCTGACCCTGTACAAGGGCACGAGCGTTGTGGACCCCGGCAAAAAGGTGGAAGAGATAAGCGGCATGGCAAGCCTGGTCGCGTGGCTCCTCCGCCCCGGCAGCCTCGCCAGCAGTACCGAGTATCTTGCGGTACTGGGTTCCGATCTGGAACTGACAACGGGTTTTGTTCTGGGCGGTTTACCGCTCCTGTACAACAACATCGCCATTACCATCCAGGGGGACGCCCCGGCGCGGACCATCAAAATGAAGGGGACGTCATATCTGGAGATAGGGAGCGGGGTAACTATCCGGCTGGGCAGCAATATACGGCTGCGGGGCTATAACCAGAACGATGATGGGGAAAATAACGACATGCCGCTGGTTTATATCGACGGCGGCGCACTGGAGATGCTGGCGGGATCGGAGATTTCCGGCAATGTGAACCAGCAGAGCGGGGAAGACGCCTACGGAGGCGGCGTATACCTCAGGAGCGGAAGCTTCGCCATGAAGGGCGGGGTGGTGAAAGATAACGCCATCAACGTGGACAGCGGGAATATCGGCTACGGAGCGGGGGTCTTTGTGAGCGGTGGAACCTTCAGCATAGAGGGGGAAGCCCAGGTGGATACCGGCAACGAGGTGTGCCTGTGGGGAAGCCCGGTGATTACCCTTACCGGGAACCTGAGCGCCGCTGCGGTGGCGGTCATCCGGCCCAATTCCTATGCTGACGGCGCGGCGGTATTGGGCGGAGAGGCGGCGATAGTAGCGGCGAACTACAACAAGTTCCAGGTACAGCCCGATGGATCGGATGTTTGGACCATCGGCAGTGATGGCAAACTTGTGGCCCCCCGGTATGTGGTCGCCTGGGAACTGAACGGCGGCGCGTGGCCCGGCGGCGTAAGCCCCGAGAGCCAGGTGGAAACAGGCGGCAAAATCACGAGGCCCGCTGATCCCGTCAAGGCAAACTACGCCCTGG
>JAISAN010000015.1 GCA_031266635.1 Treponema sp.
CTGAAAGATTACCCCCAGCCCGGAGAGGAAACGGCCAATCCCGAAAAACCCGGCGGGGTCCTGATAAACGGCGTTCCCGCCCTGGTTGTATATGAACCGGGAACCTTTTCCCCCTTTGAACGGATGAACCGTTACAGCGCCGCCTCCAGCAATACCTCTTCCGCGTCTCTGGTACGCCTGTCCACGGGGGACCGGGTTTCCGGTTATGAGCTTCTGCCCCTGGAAGACAGCGCCGTTTCCACCGATATTCCCCTGTATGCCCTGAAGGAAACCCGGCTGGGGATCTATGAACTCAGCGGCGACGGCTTTCCCCGGGACCGGAGAAGTCCTGAAAACCGGTGGCCCCTGGGGAATTCCCATCCCCAAATTTACCTGCCCGGCGCCGGGCATTTTACCGGAGATTTGGGGGTCCGTTTTACCAATTACAGCAGCGCCGGGGCCTATTCCATTGGTACGGATGTGGTTCCCGGTTCGGTCCGGGTATGGCGCAGCGGTCTGGAGGACCCCCATATCACCTACAACCTCACCAGCGGCGTGGTCAGCCTGGAAAACCCCGCGGGATTCAGTGAAGTTATCAGAATCACCTACCTGAAACGGAGTGAGGAACGGCGTTCCGGGAGTCTCGCGGCGGGGTTGGGGGCAGTTTACGCGCCCGAAGGCCCTTTCCGTACCGATATTGCCCTGGGAATGCGATGGAATTTTACCGGGGAAACCTATGCGGAAAACGGGGTTTTGAATCCCGGAACAGTGGGACTGGGCGTAAAAACATCCTGGGACTACGACCGCCTCAAGGCCCGGATTACCGGAGGCTTTGGGTTTGAACAGCCTGATACATCCGGTCTCTACCGGATCGCGGGTATGGAGGGGCATGAGATCTATCTGCCCCTGCCGCCGGAGAGCTCCTTTATTTCCGAGGCCCCCGGCTTTTCCCCTTCCTCCTTCTTCAGCGGCCTAAGCCTGAATAACCGGGCGGATCTAAGCTACCGGAATTACCGGGATACCAGTATTCTGGGAAACTCCAGCCTTATGTCCATAGACTGGGGCGGTGCGGCGCTGGTATCCGGGCAAAACGGTCCCTATCCGGTACGGGATTCGAGCCTTACATCCCAGACCCATGTTCTTGCGGCGGAATTTACCCTGGACAACCAAAAAGCCTGGGCGGGTTTTGAAGTTCCCCTGGGCAGCGACGGCGTTCTTATGGAGCAGGCCCGGGAAATTGAAATTCCCTTCCGGTTTTACGGCTTTGCGGCAACGCCGCCGCCGGATTTCGCCCTGATCCTCCAGATTGGCGCCCTTTCAAACAAGGATCTGGGCTATGTGGAAAACCCCGCCCTCATCGTGGAACGGCAGCTCTACAAGGGCAGCGACCCTTTCCACATGAACCCACAGATAATAAAAATTACCCTTACCGATGAGGATCGCCGGAAACTCCAGGGGGCAAATTTTATCCGCCTTTTTGCGGTTCATACCGGAACCGGAGAAATCCAAGGCCGGGTCTTGTTGGCCCCTCCCATCATTCGGGGTCTTGGTTTCAGGCCCCTTGTTGCCAGGGGAACCCATATTACCGGAGCTGAGGATTTTGGGGGAACCGATGAGGTGCGGGCCCTTGAAACCCGGGAAACCAGCAATCAACTGGAAAATAAATACGGAGATATTCTGGGCCGGCTTCACCGGGAAGGTTCCCGCCAGCGGGTTTTGGAACTCTCCTGGAAAAACATGACGCCCGGAAGCTCCGCCGGAGCGGACGGCAGAACCAACGGCGTGCCCCTTTCGAGTTACCGGAAACTCGGTTTTTTTGTCAAAATGCCGGCAAACGCCGGAGACCCGGCTTACGAAACCCTGCGTTTTATCCTTGCCCGGGGGCCCGAATCCCTTGCCCGGCAGGGAGAAATTGTCCTGGACGCGGAAATACCATTCCATACCTCTTCGGGGCCGTCCTTCCGCCCCAGTGAATGGTCGAAGGTGGAAATTGTCTACCGGGACGGAAAACAGGAAATCCTGGTAGAAGGAAGACCTGTCGACGGGGCGCGGCTGACATACCGGGGCGGTGAGGCAAGCGCCGCGGGAGCAGTGGGGGAAGAAAATTCCGGCTACCTGGCGCTTTTGGTAAATCCCGGAGGGAACAGGCTCCCTGACGGGACCCTTCTTTTTGACGAGGTCTTCCTTGAAGAAGCTTCACCCGCCTACCGGCTGAACGGAGGAGGCAGTGTAGAATGGAAACGGCCCGAAGCGCTGATAGAGTACCGGGGAAAAGCGGTGCTTTCAAACATTTCCCTGGCTACGGCCCTGGAATCGGGGCTCCGGGGCAACCCTTTTATCCCGGAGCCGGAAGGAACCGGAGGGGTAAGCAGCCGGTCCAGCGGAGAAGCCGTTCTGCTGGGAGCCCGCGTCAAGGGTAATTTTTCTTTTACCGCCGCGGAGCACCTCTTCTACTGGAACGGCGGCCATGATATTTCCCGTTCCTGGGGTCCATTTTCCGCCAGCGAATCTTTTTCTACCGCCCCGGAAGATAAAACGATGGATCACCGTCTCGATCTTGGGCTTTCCGGTATGTTCAATACCCGCCTGAACGGAGAAGTTTATTACGAGGATGAAAAACTGGAACGAAAATGGAATGTCAACCTGGGTTTTTCACCGCCCCGGGACTATATTCCCGCCCTTTCCTTTGAAGCCGGCGCGATCTGGATCGAAAACACCCAGGACCCCGGCGGCTGGATGCAACATTACGGAAAAACCTGGGCGCGGAGCTGGGGCCCCATGATTCCGGATCTGGGGGCCGGGGCGGCCAACCGGAGTATCCGGGGGCTTTTCAAAATTACCGAAAAAACCAGCCCCCTGGGCCTGGAATTAACCCTGGAAGGAAATTCCGCTTTTTCCCTGCTCAATAACCGTACCCAGTCAACAAGCCTGGCCCGTATTGACATTCCCCTCAGTCTTCGTTCCAGCAATTTGAACTTCCGGGGGGAACGGATTTTTAAGCGGCATTTGTTGTTTTCAGGGCAGGACGCCCGGGATGACGGCGATAAATTCGCCGAAAGCATTGGGGATTCCCTGCCCCTTTGGGGGGTCTTTCCCCTGTATTCCCTCTTTGCGCCGGAATTGGGGAACGCCCTGGATAAGGGGCTTTTGAATTCCCCCTCCGCGGCGCTGGGGGAATATACGTCTTTTACCGATCGTTTCGGTCTTACCCTGCGGCTTCCCCCTCTTTATGATCTTTGGGCCTTTGCCGTTCCCATCAGCGCTTCCCTGCAAATCAACCGGGTTTTGGAGCAAAAACTCGACACCCGGCTGGATGTACTGAACCTGGGGGGAAACCTGGGATTTTCCGCCATCAACATGCTCGGTTCCTTTGGAGCGTTTCCCCTGTTTCCCTTTTACATGGGGGATGAATTTACCCATACACTGGAAACTTCGGTGGCCATTCCCCGGAACGAAACGCTTTCCTGGCGGTGTCAGTCCAGCCTGGCCGGATCTTTTCATGGGTTTTCCGGAGGGGTTTTGGGGTTTACCAATACCATTACCACCGGTTCCACAGGCTGGACAGAAAGTTTTGTCCTGGACTGGACTGTTCCCACCCGGAAAAGCCTCCTGAGCGTTTTTTACAACTGGCTGAGCGGGACGGCCCAAACCCAAAGTTCCTGGCTTGTCCTGGCGAACCTGATGAACAGCAATTATGAACAATTCCGCACCGAAACCCTGGAATTGACCTTTGATCACGCGGGGGACTATCTCCAGTGGAGCCTGATTGCGGGGCATGAGTCAATTATCCGCATCCTGGGGCGGCTTTATTTTTCGGTATTTGGCAAACTGAACACTACCCAGAATGAAAGAACCCAGGTTCTTTCATTCATTGGAACCGTCGGGACTACCCTCAACGTTAGTTTCTAGTTCATCCTCCGCCGGACTGGGAACCGCGGCGGCTTCCGCGGCCGCCCGTTTTGTATCATCAATAAGAGTTCTGATCCCCTCTTTATTGGCGTCGCTGATCCGTTTGTCCTCCAGCAGTTCCTCCAGCGCCTCTATATCGGTAAAACCCCCGGACACGGCGGTTTTCAGTTCCGTAAGGCCCCCGGCGCTTTCGGCATCGGCGATAAGGAGCAGCCGGGCGATGGTATACTGGAGGTCTGATTTTTTTGGATCCGTACTGTCCTGGGCAAGACCATCCAAGGCGGTCCGGTATTCTTCCAGCGCCCGGGCATAGAGTTCCTCTTTTTCCAACAGCCGGGCGTATTCATACCGTATTTTGGGGTCCGAATTGTTGATGAGCCATTTGGCATAGCTGTCCAGAGCCTCAACTTTATCCTGGGCGGCCTGAATCCGGGCGTACAGCAGCAGCACCTCATTATTGTCCAGCAGGGCAAATTCGTGGGCCGCCAGAACTTCCTCGGCGGCGGCGTATTTTTTTGTGGCAAAAAGCACCAGCGCATAGTTGTAACCGTCATCGGCGCTTTCGGGAACCAGGGCCAGCACCCGCTGGTAGTAGCCCTCGGCGGCGTCAAAATCTTCGGTTTTAATCCGCGTATACGCGGCGGCTTTGAGGGCCATTACGTTTTGGGGGTCTTTTTTCAGCACCGCCTCAAAATGTTTTGCCGCGTCCTCATAGCGCCCGGCGTCAAAGGCGATCCTCCCCAGATTGTAATCCGAGGCGGTTTGGGTTCTGTCCGCGGCCCGGGCCCGGTTCAGCCATTTTTCCGCTTCCTCAAACCTTCCCAGCTCAAAATAAGCCATTCCCAGGGAGAAATATTCCTCCGCCGTTGCCGCTCCCCAGGTGGCGCAGGAATTTACCGCCCATATCAGCAGGCCCGCGGCAAAAAGCGCCGGGAAGAAACGCCGCCGGGAAAAAAAATCATACCTCATATCCCGGTTCCTGTAACAAGCGCTTGATACATCCGCCCTCCGAGTCTTTCCCAAAACTCGGTTAGTTTTGTGGAAGACTCTTGAAAAAGCGGCTCGGAGCCCGCTTTTTCCCATAAATCTAAGGTTGCTTTCCCAAAAACTGAAGTTTTGGGAAAGCTTCTTCTACAAGCAGTTTTACGGTAAAACATTGTTCAGTACCGTATTTTCGATTTCCCGAAGCTGCGCCCGGTACAAGCGGGCGATATTATCCCCATAATCGGCAATAAGCTGGATAATATTCCGGGGATGCGCCTCGCCGTCCCTGCCGTTTATCCGATCCCCCGCATCGCCCAGTCCGGGCATGATATAAGCCGCGTCGTTAAGAATGGGGTCCATCCAGAGGGTATAAACCTGACAATTATTCAGGGCCCGGACCACCCGGAGGGCGCCTTTCAGAGCGGCAATAACGTTAAAAAATTGAATGGACCGCGGTTTAATGCCCTCCCCCAGCAGATATTTCACCACCGTTACCAGGCTTCCCCCGGTGGCGTTCATGGGATCGGCGAATATCAGATCTTTGCCGTCCAGGGTTTCCAGATTAAAAAAGGACTTGTCCAGATCGAGGATATACTCCATATTGGATTCTTTTTTTGTATCATCCCGTTTTATCCTGAAAAGCGCAAAAGGGCTTACATACCCGTGGGAAGAATACTCTTCAATCTCCTTGGACATAATCATTGAGGGCAGCAAAGCCCCCCGGAGCATGACGCACATCACCGTATTTTCGATTTTTTCGTCAATATTGGTGATTTTATGGACCGCGTAATTCTGTACCGGAGCGTCTACCGGCGTCTTGACGATGAGGTAGTTTTTATTGACCCCCGGCGTACCGCCGTAGGCGAGCTTGAAAAGCATCTCATAGGCCCGCTGAATATAGTATACAAATTCCTGGTTCCCGGTTCGTACATCCCGGAGTTTGGCAATGAGCCGCGACGCTTCGGGATGGCTTTCCTGGGGGGTCAGGAAAGAATACACATGAATTCCCGGGGCTTCCCGGCAGATTTCCTGCATCATAATGCCCATTTCATTATAGAGGGAGATTAAGGTATCTTCCGCGCTCCGCCGTTCTTCCGGCATTCCGGAAGACAGGCGTTTAAAATTCTCCATAACCCGGTCATAAAGCTGATTCATCCGGGACAAATAATCCCAATCGGCAGCGGTTAAATATCCGTCGAGGTCTTCCGCCTTAAGGACAACTTTATTCATAGTCCAAAAGTATATTTTCAAATTTTCCCAAATGCAAGCGCTTTAAAGGGAACCTCTGAAAACCCCGGTTGGGTTTCCAAAGGTTCCCTTAATTTAATTTTTTTGATATTTATGATATTTTTTGCGAAAAGGGGTTTTACAATTATAACAAAATACATTATTATAATGGTCAGTAATTTCCCGGAGGGCCGCGGACCATCGGATCGGCGGTTTATACCGCCGGGTAAAAAAGCTTTAGTTCCATTGTCAAGGGGGTTTTTATGAGAATTACCACACGGGGACGGTACGCGCTTCGGGCATCCCTGGCTCTAGCCAGGTTGGGAAGAAATGGAGACCCCATTTCCATAAATATCCTGTCCGAGGAGGAAAATATCTCCTCTGTTTTTCTGGAACAGATATTTTTTAAGCTAAGGAAGGCGGGTATCGTTTCCTCAGTCCGCGGGCCCGGGGGGGGCTTCTGTTTTGCCCAGCCTTTGGATAAACTAACGGTTAAGGAAATTCTTGATGCCGCGGGGGAAGATTTGAGTATTACCCTTTGTGATAAACATAAAGAAGAATGTGACCGGATAAACGGCTGTTTAAGCCACCGGATATGGGTAGAAACGACGAACCTGGTCAATGACTATTTGCGCAGCCTTACCTTGTCGTCTATTCTTGAGAAAAATGAATTTATTGTAGAAAATGAAGCTTCGTAACAGTACGGATACCGTTTCATATCGCAAAGTAACGGAAGCCCTCAAAAAACAGGGGCGGGGGGCTACGGTAGCTGATATTGTGGCGGCCACCGCTCTGCCCCTGGCGCTTGTCCGCGAGTTGGTTCCCCAGGCCGCGGATGAATATTCCGCCCGGCTTGAGGTAACTGAATCCGGGGAAATCCGCTATTCCTTCCCCCGTGGTTTTGTCAGCCGTTACCGGGGTTTTCGGGCGGGGCTCAAAAGATTTTTTGAAACCGCGGGCCGCCTGGTAAAAATTGCCGCCGCCGGGCTGTTTAAGGTTTGGATTATGGGAATGCTGCTGGGCTACTTCGCGCTGTTTATGCTCCTTGCCCTGGCCAGCCTCTTTATCAGCGCGGCGTCCCGGTCCTCAAATTCCGGCAACCGGCGGAATAACTCAGGCGGCGGGTTTTACCTCTCGTCCAGCATCTTTAACCTGATCATCCGGCTCTGGTTTTATTCAGAACTGACCAAATCCGCATCCCCACGGTATTCCCACCATAAAGGCCGGGACGCGGAAAAACGCCGGCCCCTGCACCGGGCGATTTTTTCCTTTGTTTTCGGCGACGGAGACCCCAACCGGGACTGGGATGTCCGGGAGAAAAAATCCTTTATCGCGTACCTTCAGGCCCGCCGGGGACTTATTGCCCTGCCCGAATACATGGCCCTAAGCGGCCTGGGGCCGGAAAAGGCGGAAGAAGAGCTAATGGCCCGGTGTTCCGAATTTGGCGGTTTCCCGGAGGCTGCCGAAGACGGTGCCATCGTATACCGTTTTGACGAACTCCTCCTCCGTACGGACCGGGAAGACCGCTCCTTCCCGGACGCATCCGCCCCCATCAGGCGGCTTTGGGAATTTTCCTCCAACTCCAAAAAGATGAATTGCTGCTTTGGGCTGGTGAATACGGTAAATCTGATCTTTGGGAGCTACTATCTCTCAAACGCCCTGAACACCGGAATCATCCTCACCGGAGTCCAGGACCCCGCCGGCCTGGATCTCTACAGTCATACTTACCGGTTGTTGGAACAGTTTATGGTTTCCAATCCCCTGCTCCCAATCGGCATCGGTCTGGGGCTGGTTCCCCTGGTTTTTTCCCTGCTGTTCTGGCTTATCCCCAGCCTCCGGTATCTGTGGGAAAAAAGAGAGAATGAAAAAATCAAATTGACTAATCTTAAAAAAACCGGTTTCGGCCGGATCTGGTCAAATCCCCTGGGGGTTCGGGAAAAAGAAATCGACAGTCCGGTCAGGGAATGCCGGCCCCGGAACATGGCCGCGGCCCGGGACCGGATTATCAAGGACATGGGCGCCGTGGCTATGCCCGACGTAGAGCTTGATGGGCAGGGTAATACGGTCTATTTTTTCAAGGGTCTTCAGCGGGAAAAGGAAACTCTGGAAAAATACCGGGCCTCCGTCAGACCCGAAGCTTCCGCCCTGGGGAAAACCGTTTTTGACAGCGATTCCTGAAACTCCGGGCCATGGAACCCCGCCGGGTTTTCCCGGAATTGGTTTTTGTGTTTTTTCAGACAAAGCCTTGTAAAATTACGTTTTTTACGCCGGGGATTTCAAATTTTGACACTTTGAGATTGTCCCGGCTATATATTTAAAAAGGGAGGCTTTTTATGAAAAGAAGCGTTATTCTGGTATGCGGTTTACTTAGTTGTTTGCTCCCGCTCTTTGCACAGATACGGAACGGTCAACGTCTCAAGCTCTATTCATGGACAAAAGACGGCAAGGAAACCGGCATGGTAGAACAGGTAAGTGACGCGGTGGTTCAAACCACCAGCAACCAAATAAAGTACACCATGATGATCAAAAATGGCGATACTATTGTTATTGACTTTGACCGGATAAGCAAGCGGCTGCATTATATAACTACACCGGAACAGCTCTACAGCACCACCGGCACTTTCCGCGAATCCGGCTCCACATCGATCTTTACCTTTACCGGTGAGACGGGCGAAGAAAATGTCCTGAAATTCAAAAGGATTTAGGGGCGCCAATTTCAAAATTATCGTCCGTTCAGACTCCGGGATAGAGAAAATCTTCCGTGGTTTTGAGGATAGTTTTAAATTCGCCGAAACAGGTTTTTGTTTCCGGCAGGGAACGGAGGAAAAATTCGCCGTACCGTTTGCGGAGGAGCCGGCCATCCAATACGGCCACCACTCCGGAATCGCCGGAACGGCGTATGAGCCTTCCGAAGCCCTGTTTGAATTTCATCACCGATTCGGGGAGGGACAAGTCCATAAAGGAATTGCCCCCCCGCTGTTCCAGGGCTTCCCGGCGGGCCTCAAAAACCGGATCGTTCGGCGTCCGGAAGGGAAGCCGGCAGAGGATCACCAGCCGGAGGGTATCTCCCGGCGCGTCCACCCCTTCCCAGAAAGAATCGGTGGCAAAAAGAACGCTGGATTCGTCGGCCAGGAAGGTCTGTAAAAGCCGGGTCCGGTCATCGTCCCCCTGTTTCAAACAGCGGATCCCCAGTTCTGTCAGTTCCGGCAGAGCGGCGCTGTAGGCGCTTCGCAGGGACTGGTAGGAGGTAAAGAGAATCAGCGCCGAGCCTCCGGCCGCCGAGGCAAGCTGCGCCGCCGCCCGGTCCACAAAGGCCTGGTAGTTTTCTTCTTCGGGCAGGGGCGCGTCGGAGGGAACCGCCAAAAGCACCGACGCGGCGTAGGGAAAGGGGCTGGGAAACTGGCCGGTAAAAACTTCCCGTTCCCTTACCAGATTTAAGCCGCAGCGTCCCGCCCAATAAGAAAAGGGCCCCAACTGCCGGGATCCGCCGTCTTCTTTCCAGGCCTCCCGGGAAGCGCCTGAAATTGTCAAGGTCGCGGAAACGCAAATCACCGTCTTGTTCGGCTCAAAGAGGGCTTCCCGGAGACCTGGGGCCACATCCACAGGCGTTACGTGAAAAACAACCCAGGCTTCCCTTCCCTCGCTCCGGCGTTTTTCCAGCCACATCACCTCATGGGGCCGTTCCCGGTATTCGACAAAAGATCCGCAGATGCCGCCGATAGCTTCCAGCCGCCGGAGGACCGGTTTTATTTCCCAAATTGCCGCATTATCTTCATCGTTGGGATTCACCTGTTCAAGCAGTTCCCGGATAAGCTCCGTCAGGACAAGAATTTTTTTCCGCAGATCCTTGAGACCCGGGAAAAGCACTCCCTCCGCATCTTCCCGCCGGGGACAGAGCCGGAACAGCCCCTCGCCGCCGCAGAGTTCTCCGGCAGCCAGATCCAGGGCATCGGCGGCTTCCCGGATCTGTTCAATGGCCGTGGCGGCGCTGTCGATCTTTTCATCCATTCCGGGGATGATGGCGGCCAGGCGGATCAACAGGCCCTGGCGTTTTGCCCGCCGCCGCCGGTAAAGCCGCCCAAGCTGGCGGAAAATTCCCGGCCGGCTCCATTCATCGGAAAAAAAAGATGTGGCGGCCCCTTCCATTGTATGGGCCTCGTCAATGATCACCCGGGTAAAAGGGGGAAGGACCACCGTGTTATCGTACCCCGCCCCTTCCCGGCGGGCCGCCAGATCGGCAAAAAGCAGATGATGGTTCACCACCAGCAGCCGGGCGTCGGCGGCTTCCCGGCGGAGGCTAAAGACAAAACAGCGTTCCCGCTCGGGACAGCGCATCCCCATACAGAGGTCCGCTTCGGAGCAGATCCGGGCCCAGAGAACTTCGGCGGGGATAAAAGAAAGGTCCGTCCGGCTGCCGCTGTGGGTCGTCTCCACCCAGGCGGCGATACGTTCAAGTTCTTCACGCTCCAGGTCTTCGAGGTCAGGTTCCCGGAGCGTATCGGTGAGTCTCCGGCGGCAGAGGTAGTTTCCCCGGCCCTTCATCAGCACCGCTTTGATCTTTTTGTTTAAGGCCCCGGTTACCAGGGGAATATCTTTTTCAAAAAGCTGCTGCTGGAGAGTGATGGTGGCGGTGGAAATAACAATCCGTTCGTCATTGTCCAGGGCGTAGTGGATCGCCGGTAAAAGATAGGCAAAAGACTTCCCCACTCCGGTTCCCGCCTCGGCGGCCACCAGCGCATCCCCGTTAAACCCCCGGATGATCAGCTCCATCAGATCAAGCTGAGCCTGCCGGGGTTCATAGGCGGGGAGCCTCCCGGCGACGGCTCCGCCTTCCCGGAGGGCCGCGCTAATCGATCCGCTTTCCAGGGTTTTCCTTACCCGCCGCCGTACCGGTTCAGCAACCACGTAAACATTTTCCACCGGATTATCAACAATATAGGCCCCAATTCCCTCCCCCGCGGCCCGGCCCGCGATACGCAGATCGTTATCGCTGGGGGTCAGAAATCCCGACGGGTGGTTATGGATAAGCAGATCCGGCGGGCCTTCGTCTCCTGCCCCCTCCGCCGGACCATTCCCCCACCCGGCGCCGGGAGCCAAAACAGAATCCTCATTCCCCCGGGCGCGGACCCGTATCCGGGCGACAAGCCCCCGCTCATCAAGATACCCCAGAGCAAAAACCTCGTTTTCTCCGGCATCCCTTATTTCCGCCCTGAGCCGTGTAACACATTGTGTGGTGAACCGCTTTTCCGCCCGCATGATTATTCCCTGTCAGAGGATACTATGGGAAAAAATGATGGACAAGGGGAACTATTAAAAAACAACAAAATGCGGAACATTTTGCAGACTTTCGAATCAACCGGGTTGTTGAACAAGTCCACTGCACTTTCCAACGTCAGCAGTCATTGGATCTATTCATCAGTGGGTCTGATTCCTTCAGTAAACTTATACACGCCCCTTATACCGTGAAGAAACGGTTCCCGATATGTTCCATGGTCTTCCGCAGATCCCCGTCCAGGGGACGATCGTCCTCAAGAAAGTCATAAAAAGAAAAGACCTGGCCGAATGTTTCCGCGACCCCGGCGGTGGTTTCCCGGGACAGTTCCCCCCGGTCAAGGCGGAGTTTCAGCGCCTGCGCGGCCGCGAGGAGGGCGGCGGAGAGGGTCTGCTCCGTTAAGGTGATGACCCGGAGGCAATCCCGGGCGGCGATGGTTCCCATGCTGACCTTGTCCTGGTTGTGACATTCGGTGGAACGGGAAAAAACGCTCGCCGGGATGGTGTTTTTCAGGGCCTCGGCGGTCCAGGCCGAGGCGGCTATCTGAACGGCCTTGAAACCGTGGTTAAACGAAAGGCTTTTGGATGATCCGGAAAGATTTGCGGGAAGGCCCCGGCTGTATTTGGTATCCACCAAAAGGGCAAGCTGGCGATCCAGCAGATCGGCGATATTGGCGATGATATTCTTGAGGGAATCCATGGCAAAGCCGATATGGCCGCCGTAGAAATGGCCCCCGTGATAAACCGAGCGGGTTTCGGGATCGATGATGGGATTATCGTTGGCGCTGTTCATCTCGGTTTCTATAAGGCGGCGCAGCAGTTCCGCGGAATCGTAGAAAACGCCCAGCACATGGGGGGCGCAGCGGATGGAATAGGGGTCCTGGATACGCTGGGGGATAATGTCCTCCTGGCCCCCGGCGTTCAGGGGGCGGAGGATTTTTTCCGCCGCCAGGGCCTGTCCGGGGTGGGGCTTTATCTCAAAGAGGCGTTTGAAAAAATGGTAGGCGTTACCCCGGAGGGCAAGGGAATTCATGGCCGTTACGCGGCAGGCAAGATCCGCCAGGTATTCCGCCTTCGTGAAGGCTATGGCCGCGACAGCGTTCATCACCGCCGTGCCGTTCATGATGGCGATGGCTTCCTTGGGCCTGAACCGGTAGGCGGGCAGCCCCAGTTCCCGCAGGACCTCCGCCGAGGAACGGATCTTTCCCCGGTACAACACGTCCCTTTCGCCGATCAGGGCCCCCGCCAGGTAGGACAGGGGCGTAAGGTCCCCCGAGGCTCCCACGGAGCCTTCCTGGGGTATGAGGGGGAGTATGTCCTTTTCAATAAAAAAACCGATGCGCCGCAGCAGGTCCATGCTGACGCCGGAATAGCCCTGGGCCAGGGTATTGAGCCGGACTATCATGACGGCCCTGGTTGTTTCCGGGTCAAAGAAATCTCCCAGGCCGCAGCCATGGTAACGGGTCAGATTAAGGGGAAGATCGTAGTAGTGTTCCGGCGGGACCACCTCGGTACAGGAATCTCCGTACCCGGTGGTAACCCCGTAGACGCCTCCGTGTTCCGCCAGAACCTTGTCCAGAAAAGCAGCGCCGGCTTCTATGCGCTCTTCCAGCTTCCCGGAATTCCAGAGCCCCGCGCCGCCGGCCTTCTTCGCCGCCCTTACCAGGGCCTCCACGGTAAGCCTTTCCTTTCCGATTTCCACAATATCCCGGTTTTGGCTCATGGGACGGTCCTCTTAAAAATCAAAGATGAATTAATGCCGCCGAAGGCGAAATTATTGGACATGACATAAGCGGTTTTGAATTCCCGGCCGCCCCCGGTGATATAATCCAGGGGAGCGCACCGGGGGTCCGGTTCCACCAGGTTGATGTTCGGGGCAAACCAGCCCTCGTTCATCATATTGACGGAGAGCCAGGCCTCGATAGCGCCGCAGGCGCCCAGGGTATGGCCGATATAATTTTTCAGGGTGCTTACCGGGACGGCCCGGTCAAAGACCTTGTAGGTGGCCCAGCTTTCGGCCACATCCCCGTGGTCGGTGGCGGTGCCGTGGGTGTTCACGTAACCTATCAGATCCGGCTCAATCCCCGCGTCCCTAAGGGCCAGGGTCAGGGCGCCGCTCATGGTATCCTGGTTCGGCTGGGTGATATGGGTACCGTCGGTGTTGGTGCCGAATCCCACGACTTCCGCGTAAATAACGGCGTTCCGCTTTAGGGCGTGTTCATATTCTTCCAGTATCACCGTTCCGGCCCCCTCGCCGATCACCAGGCCGTCCCGGTTTTTGTCGTAGGCCGCGGGGGTAAGTCCGGGGCTGTCGTTTTTGGAACTGGTGGCGAAGAGGGTATCGAAAACCGCGGCGTCCGCGGCGGTAAGCTCTTCAGCGCCGCCGGCGATCATGATGTCCTGGAGGCCGTTCTGTATGGCTTCGTAGGCGAAACCGATGGACATACTTCCGGAAGTGCAGGCCGTGTTGGTGGTAATGAGCCTGCCCGTGAGGCCGTAAAAGACGCTGATATTGGCCGCGCAGGTCTGGGGCATGGAACGGATATAGGTGGTGGCGCTCATGTTTTTAAGATCGTTGGAAGTGAGCATGCCGTAAAAATCCAGCAGCGCGTCCACGCTGCCGGTGGAAGAACCGTAGGCCACGCCGCAGCGCCCGCCCGTCAGTTCCGGGGATCCTTCGGCAAGTCCCGCCAACGCGAGGGCCCGGCCGGTGGCAACCAGGGCCATTTGGCCAACCCGGCCCATGCCCCGGATTTTTTTCCGGGGGTAATCGGGCATTTCAAAATCCACCGGCGCCGCGAGCCGGGTATTCATCTGGACATACTTGTCCCAGTCCGCCATGCGGCGGACGCAGTTCTTTCCGCTTTTCAGACGCCGGAGAACCTCGGGCCACTGGGAGCCCAGGGCGCTTACGATGCCGCCGCCGCTTATAACTACCCGCCTTTTCATAACAATCCCCCGTTTACGGAAATCACCTGCCGGGTGATATAGGCGGCCGCGCCGGAAAGCAGAAAAACCGCCAGGGCGGCGACTTCTTCGGGTTTTCCCACCCGGCCCATGGGAATGGCGGGAAGGATCATGTCCAGCGGAGCGTCCTTGATCATATCGGTTTCGATGATCCCCGGGGCGATACAGTTTACCGTGATGGATCGGCTTGCCAGCTCCACCGCCAGGGCCTTGGTGGCGCCGATGATCCCCGCCTTGGAAGCGCTGTAGTTTACCTGCCCCCGGTTACCCATAATCCCCGACACCGATGAGACGGTAATGATCCGCCCCTGCTTTCTGCGGCACAGGGGCATGATGAGCGGGTGAAGTACGTTGTAGAATCCGTCCAGATTGGTGTGGATCACCTGATCCCAGTCCTCGCCGCTTAAAGCCGGAAAGGCGTTGTCGGCGTTGATCCCGGCGTTACAGACTACGCCCCAGAAAGGACCCTGGCTCCAGGCTTCCAGCTTGTTCCGGCAATCCTCCCGATCCGATATGTCGAATTGCAGCAG
>JAISAN010000047.1 GCA_031266635.1 Treponema sp.
GAGAAGGGGTGGAAAACCTGGTATGTCGAAACCCATGAGGCGGCGCGGGACCTCCTCTTCAATACCTGCCTGCCGAAAAATGTATCCGTGGGGCTTGGGGGCAGTGAAACCCTTAATTCCATGGATATTCTTCCGGTGCTGCGGTCCGCCGATTATCGTCTGTTTGATCGTTACAATTGTCCGGATCATTTTGAAATGTGCCGCGACAGTTTAATGGCGGATTATTTTATCACCGGCGCCAACGCCCTCACCATGACGGGTGAAATGGTGAACATTGATTGTTCCGGCAGCCGGGTTGCCGCCATGGCTTACGGTCCCCGGAACATCATCGTTGTTGCCGGGGTAAACAAACTGGTAAGCACTCTGGAGGAGGCAATAGTCAGGGTCCATAGTATCGCCCCCATGAACTGCAAGCGGAACAACCATAAAACCCCCTGCGCGGAAAGCGGCCTCTGTACGGACTGCAACATCCCCGACCGGATGTGTAACCATCTGCTGATTACATTTAACGTGAAAAAATTCGAGGGGAAGTACCGGCTCATCCTCATTAATGAGGACTTGGGGTTTTAAAGGCGCTCCATGTACTCTTCTTTGCCTTATTCTTGGCGCTTACATTACCTCCCAAAGCCCAACCCCACTACAGCCGGGGGAGAATCTGCTCCCAGACGGCATAAAGAATGGGCCGCATGTTTTCCTCATCCGAGCCAATAGCCGTTACCGCGCCTTGCCGGGGAAAAACAACAATGAACTGGCCGTTTTTGCCGTCCGCCCGGTAAGCGCCGTGGCGGCAGGGCCAGAAGCCGTAGCCATAGCCCAGGTCATAATCCGCGTTTTGGGAATCGCCGGTCGAAACCTGGGGCCGGCCCGCCGCGTCTATCCAGCTTGCGGGAACCAGTTGTTTCCCTTGCCAGTTCCCTTTTTGGAGCAGAAGCTGTCCAAAAAGGGCAAGCTGGGAAACCGTGGCCCGCAGGCCCGTAGCCCCCAGGGTATACCCATCGGCGCTTTTTTCCCATTCCGGGGCAGGGATGCCCAGGGGTTCAAAAAGCCGTTCCGCGAGGAAATCCCGGACGGTTTTCCCTACCGCCTGGGTAAACATTGCGGAGGCGAGGAGGGTGGAACCGTTATCGTAGACAAAACGGCTCCCCGGCTCAAAGCTTAGTTCCTGTACCAGGGCCTCCGCAACGCTCGCGGGGCGGGAGAATTCCCCATAGCCCCGGGTCATGGTCAGGAGGTGTTCCAGGTTAAGCTTCAGGAGCCGCTCGTCCGGGTTTTTGATCAGCCCCGGAAAACGTTCAAGCGCCCGGTCCCGGAGGGACAGTGCCCCGTCCGCAATGGCCATGCCGATAGCAACGGAAGTAAAACTCTTGCTCACCGAATACACATGCTCGGGCTGTTCCGGCGTCCAGTGATGTTCCGCGGCTTTCTCCCCTCCCCGCCACACAACAACGGCCCTGACATTAAGGCCCTGTTCCTCAATTGCCTGTACAAAGGGGCCAATATCCATCCCCGCCTCCTTTATGGAACATCTAAAACCCCCGGTTGGGTTTTTAGATGTTCCCCATTATTCAACCCAGCCCTTTAGCTTTTCATGGGCGGCCTTGAGTTCCCCGGCAATTTCAATATGCTGGGGGCATTTTGTTTCGCAGACTTTACATTCGATACAGTGGGAAGCGTCCTGGTTAAACCGCGTCTGGAACATATAGCCCCGCCGGGCGGGCTCAAAAGTACCGAACATAACCCCATCGTTGTATTTTGAGAACACCTGGGGAATATTCACCCCCTGGGGACAGGGCAGGCAATATTCACAGCCCGTACAGGGAACCGAGGCCAGGGATTTGTATTTTTCACGGACCCGGCTTATTATCGTTTTTTCTTCTTCGTTAAGGCATCCGGGAACCGTGTCAGGTTTGGAGAAGATCTCAATATCTTCCTTGAGCTGTTCCATCGTGGAAACCCCGCTTAGTACCGTAGAAACTTCGGGATAATTGAGGATATGGCGAAAGGCCCATTCCACGGGGCTCCGTTTTACCGGGTATTCATCGTAAATAGCCTTGACCGGTTCCGGGGGTGTCGCCAGATTGCCCCCCCGGATGGGTTCCATAATAACCAGGGCGCAGCCTTTTCTCCCGGCGTGGCGGATCCCCTCTTCGGTAGCTTCATTGTCAACGTCAATCAGGTTTTGCTGAATCTGGCACATTCCCCAGTCGTAGAAATCAAGGACCTCCCTGAAACAGGGATATTTTCCGTGGTAAGAAAAACCGATCCCCCGGATCAGCCCTTCGGCGCGGAATTTTTCATATTCTTCAATAATTTTCTGGCTCTTGGTTTCTTCCCAGCTTGAAACGCCGATGTTGTGGATCAGGTAAACATCAATATAACTGGTCCTGAGTTTTTTCAGGGTCGCCTCAAGATTCCGCCGGGCGTTTTCCAGTACGGTCTTTCCCCCGCCGGTTTTCAGGTCCGTCATCACCCCAAAGGGCTGCTTGGTAACGATCCTGACCTTTTCCCGGCGTCCCCCTTCCAGGGCTTCCCCGAGCACTTCTTCGCTGGTCATGTTGTGGTATCCGTAGGCGGTATCAAAATACGTAACCCCCTGGTCTACCGCATAGCGGATCATCTCGTACGACTTTTCCCGGTCTACCTCCGCCGTGTCCCCGCTGACTATCCGGGGAAGCCGCATACATCCCATCCCGAAGGCCGACACCTGAAACCCAAGTTTGCCATAATCACGGTATAACATCATTGCCACCTCTCTGTAAAATTGTACCTTTATGAACAGATTTTGATCCCAAAACCGGCCGGGTTTTGAAACCAGTTTTACTATAAAAGTTAATGTTCGCGTTAAGTCAAGGGCCGCAGCCGGTTTTCCCGGTTTTGGAACAGCTTCATCTGTACAAAAAAACACGGTTTTGCTAAAGTCAGGAAGATACGATTTTTCAAGTATTAAGGAGGCGGATATGAAAATTTTATTTATCGGCGGCACGGGAACCATCAGCGCCGCCATATCCCGGCGGATTCTGGAACTGGGCTGGGACCTGTACCTCCTTAACCGGGGGAACCGGAACCAGGATATTCCGGGGGGCGGGACTTTCCCCGGTAAATTAACGGAAATAAAGGGCGATATTAATACCGAAGATGAGGCGGCGATAGCGGCAAAGCTTCGGAACTGTCTGGCGGCCGGGCCGGAGTCTCCCCGGAAAACGCCGCGGTTTGACGTGGTGGCCGATTTTATCGCCTTTAGCCAGGCCCAGGTAGAACGGGATTACCGGCTTTTTGAAGGCTTATGCGGGCAGTATATATTTATCAGCTCCGCCTCGGCCTATCAAAAACCTCCGGCAAGCTGTCTGATAAGCGAAAGCACTCCCCTGGCAAACCCGTTCTGGGATTATTCCCGGAATAAAATCGCCTGCGAGGACTTTCTGATGTCCAAATACCGGGAAACCGGTTTCCCCGTTACCATTATCCGCCCCAGTCATACCTACGACGAGCGGAATGTTCCGATGGGCGTTAACGGGAAAAAAGGCTCCTGGCAGGTACTCAAACGGATGCTCGAAGGGAAGCCGGTAATTATCCACGGGGACGGCACAAGCCTGTGGACCATGACCAGCAGCCGGGATTTTGCCAAAGGCTTTACCGGGCTTTTGGGAAACATCCACGCCGTCGGGGAGACGGTACAGATCACCTCGGATGAAACGCTTTCCTGGAACCAGATATACGCCGCCATAGCCAATGCCCTGGGGGTGGAACTCAGGGCGGTTCATGTTTCCAGCGATTTTCTTGCCGCCAGCGGCCCCTATAATTACCTTGGGGAGCTTCGGGGGGATAAGGCCAACTCGGTAATTTTTGACAATACCAAACTCAAGCGGCTGGTTCCGGGTTTTACCGCGGATATTCGGTTTGATGAGGGAATAAAAGACACTATCGCGTTTGTGTTAAGCCATAAAGAATGTCAACGGGAAGATCCCGAATTCGACGGGTGGTGCGACCGGATTATCGCGATCCGGGAAAAGGCGATAAAAGAAATGAAGGGCTAGCAGGCCGATTGGACTAAAAAGAGGAATAAGCAAATGAAGAATTTACCGCAAAGATCGCCAAGATTACGCAAAGGACACAAAGAAGAAGGCTTTCTTTGCGAACTTTGTGTCTCCTTTGCGAACTTTGCGGTTTCTCTTAATCAAACGTTTTAATCTAAGCAAGCTACTAAGTATCTGCGGGCAACGAGGCTTCGGGGGGCTTACCGGGGCGCAGGTATAAACGGAGCTGGGCCAGTACCTCCTCAAGATTCAGGGGCTTACCCACATGGCCGTTCATCCCCGCCGCGAGACATTTTTGTATGTCCTCCCGGAACACGTTGGCCGTCATGGCGATAATGGGTATTCCATGGGGAAGCGCCGTTATTTTTTCCCCCCGCTCTTTCTCAAAGGCGCGGATGGCCTGGGCGGCCTGGCAGCCGTCCATTTTGGGCATCTGCACATCCATAAAAATCATATCGTAGCTCTCCGGCGCCGCCTTGAACATCCGTACCGCCTCTTCCCCGTTTTCCGCGCAATCTATGGCCACAGCAGTTGGTTCCAGAAGGGCAAAAACAATCTCCCGGTTAATTTCTACGTCCTCCGCCAACAACACCCGGCGCCCCGCGAAGTTGTCCATTTTGCCGGGCTGGTTTTTTTCCGCCGCCAGCAGATTATCCAGCCCCAAACATTCGTTAATGCAGCCGGCAATGGCGGATGGGAAAAGGGGTTTGGGTAAAAAGTTATCCACCCCGGCGTCTTTCGCGTCCGCTTCGATGCTGTTCCATTCCGCCGCTGAAATCATCATAATAACGGATTTCTCCGGGTTTTGTTTTTTTATCCTCCGGGAAAGATCCAGCCCGTCCATGCCGGGCATCTTCCAGTCCACAAAACAAATATCATAGGGGCCGTTCCGTTCTATCAGTTCCAGGGCCGCTTCGCCGCTGCCGGCGGTATCACAGGGAACGCCAAAACCCAGAAGAATCTCCCGGAAATATTCACCCGTTTCCGGCCAGTCGTCCACCACCAGGATGCGTATGTTTTTCCAGTCCTTTCCGGCGTGTAAAAAAATCTGCCGCATTCCCCGGCCGGTCTTTACCTGCACGGTAAAGAAAAACGAAGCCCCCCTGCCAAGCGAGGATTTTATCCATATTTTGCCGCCCATCAACTCGACAATCCGTTTGCTTATGGCAAGCCCCAGCCCCGTACCGCCAAACTTGCGGGAGGTGCTACTTTCAGCCTGCTCAAAGGAAGTAAAAAGCCGGGACTGCTGTTTTTCCGAAATGCCAATTCCCGTATCGCTGACTTCAATTTGAATGGTACACAGGTCCTTTTCTTCACCGGCCAGGCGGGCGCTCAGGGATATGGAACCTTTTTCCGGCGTAAACTTCACCGCGTTCCCCAGGAGATTGGTAATTACCTGGGCAAACCGCAGATCATCGCCAATCACATAACGGGGAATGTTCCGGTCAATGTATATAGTAAAATTCTGCCGTTTCTCGTCCACCCGGAAGTTGATGATATTCGCCACCTTCTGGAGCATTTTCTCGAAATCAAACTCTACAATCGAAAGCTCAAAACGGTTGGCCTCGATCTTTGACATATCCAGTATGTCGTTGATAACTCCCAGAAGATGTACCGAGGCGTCTTCTATCTTATGCAGGCAATAATCCTTCCGTTCCGCGTCGGAAGAGTTTTTTGCGATAGAAGTCATGCCGATGATGGCGTTCATCGGGGTCCTCATTTCATGGGACATATTTGAAAGAAAGTCGCTTTTGGCGCGGCTGGCCGCTTCCGCTTTTACCGCCGTGGTACGGAGGGCCTGGGTTGTCTCATTCCGGATAACCGCATTGGCCAAAAGCAGGCTGCCGGATCGGAGAATATCTTCCTCATCCTTTGAAAACATACGCTCCCGGAAACAATCATCAAAACTGACAAAACCCCAAAACGTATCCTGTAAAGATACGGGGATCACCAGAATAGACTTGATGCCGTAGGGAGCCAGGCGTTTCTGTTCAAAGGGAGAAAGGGTATTCATGGGGCCGTTTACACACAAACCGCCGGAAAACCGGGTTTCCCATTCGGGGATATTTTCGATATAGGGGAAATCATGGGAGTCCTTCAGAGCTATTGCCCGCACCGTATCTTCCCGCAGCGCCGCTTCCGCGTTAAGCCATTCAAAAGTCTGCCGGTAACACAGGATGCCGTCCTGCAGGATTTTTTTCCAGACATAGATACGGTCAACGGCAACGCCCTGAGCCATCATTTCCATACCCTGCCGTAACGCGTCTTCGAACTTGTCCGCATCGGAAGCAAGCAGAAGAGAAGCCGCGTCGTTTACCGTATGGAGGAGCCTGTCCTGCCGAACCAGCTCGTTGGTCCGTTCCTGTACGGTTCTTTCAAGTTTTTTTCTTTCCAGCCTGCGCCTCAGGAGCATAACAAGCAAAAGGGCCAAAAGGCAAAACAGCAGGCCCGATACGCCGACAAGCCAGGGTATCTGGACCTGGGCCATTTTCCCGCGGTAATCAAACACCCGCCGGATCCAACTGTCGGATATTTGCTCCGTATCAATCAGCCGCAGTGCTTTGGATACAATGGAACTTAAAACACGCTCCTCGCTGTTAAAACCAAAAGTGGATTCGTAGGGGTAGTTAAAAACAAAATTGACCTTAAACCCCGGATGCTCCTGGAGATTGGTTAAACTCAAAAGCAGGTTTCTGGTGGCCATCACCATATCCACTTCTCCCCGTTCCAGGGCCTTAAACGCCTCACCGGTACTGATATATTCTCTGGCGGCGGGGTGCTTGGGAAACCACAAATAAAAAGTCTCGGCGTAGGCGGTATTTTTTATCAGTCCAATCCGGGAATACAGAACCTCATTGATGTTGATATGTTTATACTCCGAACGGGACAGCAGGGCATAATAATCCGTCTGAAAAGGAACGTCAGGCCAAACAAAACGGCCTTCCCGTTCCTCCGACCGGATCAGTTCCGTAATCATGGCGGCTTCGCCCCGTTCAAGCATGTCCAGAAGGTCGGGCCATTCCACCGCTTCCCGGTTGGCCATAACAAAGCTGAGCCCCGTAAGGGCCTTTATCCTGGTCAGTACATCAAAAGCTATCCCCTGCCATTCCCTTTCACGGGTATTGTAAAAACTGAGCGGATAATTATCGTATTCGGCGGCCACCGGCACCGGACGGTTTGCATGTATCCTGTCGAGGATATAATCCCGCTCCTCAGCGTCAAGCCGGGCAAACAGCTTATGGCGCAGATAATCCTCATGGCCCTGGTTGTATATCCCGCTTAACTGATAGGCCCCCCCGCTTTGTATTGCTTTTTCAACCACCGAGATAAACGGTTCAAGCCGGGGATTTTGGCTTGCCAGGGATACGGGGCTGTATATGAGGGGTAAAAATTCTTCCGCTACCACATCGTCGAAGCTGTCAAAAGCGGCTTCGACAACACCTTCATCGAAAAAGGCGTCTATCTGGTTTTTTTTAAGCATCGAGTAGGCCGTTTGGTAATCGCCGGTAAAAAAAACTTCAAAAGGACGCTGTTCAAGGACGGCAACCTGGTTATAGGTAACGGTTCCTTCCAGAAAGGCGTAGCGCAGGGGCCGGGATTTGACAATCTCCGGTAACTCACGACCCGCGAGCCGCATAAATTTGACCGGCCGTTCAACGATGGCGCTGGTCATATAATACTTTTCCCGGCGCTCCTCCGTGGCGGTTAGTTCGCCTGAAAAATCAATCTCCCGGGATTCCAGACCGGCAATCAGGTCGTTCCATTCATAAATCGCCGGTTTAAACGGTATACCGAAAAGGCCCGTCAGCCAATCGCAGAACAGGGCGGAATATCCGGCGACTTCATTATCCTCATTGTAGAATGTTTCAGTGCTTAGGCTCATGCCATAAACAAAACCGCCGGTACTGGCCCGCAGGGATTCAATGGCGGCAATTTCTTCTTCGCTTACTTCCGGTATGTCCCGGTACGAAGTATACAGGAGATATTCGTTTTGCCGCGGCAGCGGCGCTTCCCTCCCGCAGCCGGACAAACACCCCAGCAAAACCCCGGTGAGAAACAAAGCAGCCCTGTTTTTAATCCGCCCCATACGCCGCGCTACCCTTCTGTTCGCAGTTGGGTCTAATACCCCGCCTTTTAGGCAGGAAAGCTCTATGTTACGATATAATACGCCGGGATGTCAATGAAAACAGCTCTTGCATAAATCCCCATTCCGCCATATACTGTTACCAAAGCTTAAGCCTGCAAAACATACGGCGTTTTGTGGTTTTTAAGCAGATTTGCGCCGAGGGGTTTCACACCCCGTTCTTCAGGGCGAAATTGTACTCCGTCGAATCGCAGGTTCGTGTACAGCGAAGGTTCTTTCAGACCATTGGAGGTTTGCGATGATCCGCCTGGAAGGGGTGAATAAACACTTCGGCCATCTCCACGTACTCAGGAATATTGATCTCCATGTTGCCGAAGGGGAAAAGATCGCCATCATCGGACCTTCAGGATCGGGAAAAAGTACGCTGATCCGTTGTATCAACGGTCTGGAGGAGCCTTCCAGCGGAAGCGTGTACCTGAACGGAGAGCAGTTATTCCACAAGAACCGCACCAGGATGGTCCGGACCTACTGCGCCATGGTGTTTCAGCAGTTTAACCTGTATCCCCACATGACGGTCCTCCAAAATATCACCCTGGCGCCCATTAAGATCCAGAAAAAAAACGCCGGGGAGGCCAGGGACATTGCCTTTCATTATCTTGACGTAGTGGGTCTCCGGGACAAGGCCGATTCCTACCCCGCCACCCTATCCGGCGGGCAGCAGCAGCGAATTGCCATTGCCCGGGCCCTGGCAACCCGGCAGAAGATACTCCTTTTTGACGAGCCTACTTCGGCGCTGGATCCGGAAATGGTGCAGGAAGTATTGGATGTGATCATCCGTCTTTCAAAGGAGTCGATTACTATGGTGGTGGTAACCCACGAGATGGGGTTTGCCCGGCAGGCGGCGGATCGGGTAATCTTTATGGATAATGGGGTTCTGGTGGAGGAAGCCCCGCCGGAAGAATTTTTTGAATTTCCCAAAAACGAACGTACCAGTGCGTTCCTGAGTAAAATTTTACGGTAGCAGGGGCTTTTCCAAAACCCGGTTGGTTTTGTGAAAACCTCAAAGGAGTGAGAAATGCGGTTTACAAAAAAAATGATGTACGCGGCCCTGGTTTTGCTGGCCGCCGGCATGGTATTAACCGGCTGCAAAAAGCAGGAGAACGCTAATACCATTGACCTTATTCGCAAGGCGGGGGTCCTCAAAGTGGGGGTTAAATCGGATGTTCCCGGATTCGGACTCCTCAACACCGCCACCAATCAGTACGAGGGTTTTGAGATCGAACTGTCCAAACTTATTGCCAAAGACATCTTTGGGGATGACGGCAAGGTGGTTTTTACGCCGGTTACCGCCAAGACCCGGGGGCCCCTTTTGGATAACGGCGAGCTGGACCTGATCATCGCGACCTTTACGGTGACGGAGGAACGAAAACTAACGTACAATTTTTCCACCGCCTATTATACCGACGCGGTAGGAATGCTGGTAAAAAAATCCTCCGGCATTACGGGGCTGGGGGACCTCGACGGCAAGACCATCGGGGTAGCCCAGTCCGCCACCAGCCGGGAGGCGATTGACCGGGCCGCGAAAGAGGCGGGGGCCGCGCTGAAATTTTCCGAATTCGCCACCTACCCGGAAATCAAGGCGGCCCTGGATTCCGGCCGGGTGGATGTGTTTTCCGTGGACCGGTCGATCCTGGCGGGGTATCTGGACAATGAATCGGAGATTCTGCCGGACCGTTTTTCTCCCCAGGAATACGGAGTTGCCAGCAAACTGAGCAACAAAACTCTGGCGGCCTACATCGACGGCCTCATCATCAAGTGGCTGGCCGACGGTACCATTGACGGGCTGATTAGCCAGTTTAAACTGTAACTTTTTCAGGCGGGGCGGAGTATGAGCGCGGGACCTTTCGCGCTGTGGCGCTGGGAACGGCTCCTTGCCGATTCTCCGGTTTTTCTGGAAGGCCTTGTCGCCACTTTGCTGGTGGCGGCCTCCGCCCTGCTTCTGGCTTTGATACTGGGGATTATCTTCGGGCTTTTTTCGAGCTCATCGATCAAAATACTCCGGTACATCGCCCGGGTGTATGTTGAATTTTTCCAGAACACCCCGCTGGTGATCCAGATTTTTTTTCTGTATAACGCCCTCCCCTATGCGGGGATTGTAATGAATGTGTTCAGCATCGGCCTTATCGGGGTGGGCGTCTATCACGGGGCCTATGTGGCCGAGGTGGTCCGGGCGGGGATCAGCTCCATCCCCCGGGGGCAGCGGGAAGCGGCCCGGTCCCAGGGTTTTTCCTACATCCAGTCCATGCGGTGGATCATCCTTCCCCAGACTATCACCATCATCCTGCCGCCCCTGGCAAACCAGGCGGTAAACCTGATTAAAAACACCTCGGTTCTGGCCCTTATCGCCGGGGGAGACCTGATGTACCGGGCCGATTCCTGGGCCGCCAACGGTACCCTGAGCTACGGTCCCGCGTATCTTGTAACCGGGGCGCTCTACTTTCTCCTCTGTTTCCCCCTGGTCAACTGGGCCCGCCGCCATGAGATACGGATTAAAAACCGGGATACCCAGGCCGCCCCCGCCGTTCCGGCGGAAACATCCGGCTCTGCGGCCGCGAAAGAGCCCCGCTGATGTTTTTTCAGGCCCTGGGGGATATATTCACCGTCAACAATATCCGGTTCATCGGTACCGGACTTGCCGCCACCCTCGCCGTCTCCCTGGTAACAGTCCTGGTCAGCGTCGTTTTCGGCAGTATCCTGGCCCTCTGCCGTAATTATGAAAAGCGGTTCTTCGGAAAACTCGCTTCCGTATATATCGAGATTTTCCGCAGCACTCCGCTGCTCCTGTGGATCCTGATCTGCGTATTTCTGGTTCCCCTGGGGACTTCCATGATCCGGGGAACCCTGGCCCTGACCCTCTATACCTCCTCGGTGATCGCTGAAATCGTCCGGGGGGGACTTAACTCCATTGACCGGGGCCAATTCGAGGCAGCCCGTTCCCAGGGCTTCAACTTTCCCCAGGCGCTGATCTACATCATCCTCCCGCAATGTTTCAAACGGATCGTCCCCTCCCTGATGAGTCAGATCATTACCACCATAAAGGACACCTCATTTTTTGCCCAGTTCGCCATTGGGGAATTTTTCTTTAACACCAAAAATCTGATGAGCAGCCTTCCCCACAGCGGGGTAACGGTTACGAGCATCCACATTTTTACCCTCTTTGGATTTATCGCCCTGATCTATTTTATTATTAACTTTTCCCTCTCGGTGATTGTCCGCCGGATGAACCGGGACAATGCAATACACAGTGAGTAGGGGCGGTTTAGGGGTTTTCCCTGAGTTCGTGCAGTTCCCGGAGCCCCCTGAGTTTGAAGGTAGCTTTTTCCTGGATTTGCCTGACCCGTTCCCGGGTAATCCCCAGAAGTTTCCCTGTTTCTTCCAGGGTAAGGGGGCCTTCTCCCGCCAGGCCAAAACGGAGCTGGATAATTTTCATTTCCCGCTCTGAAAGATGGGAAAGAATATCCTCCATAGTTTCCTGAAGGGTTACCGAGAAAACCATCTCAAAAGGCTCCTCCATAGAATCATCCTTGATAAGATCCGCCAGACGGGTCAGATTCCCGTCGTCAACAATGGTATCAAGGCTGGTAGTTTCCTGGGAGAGCTTTACTATTTCCTTAACCTTATTGATAGGCAGGCCCAGATAATCGGACAATTCCTCGTCGCTGGGGTCCCGGCCCAGTTCCTGGGTAAGCTGCTTGGCGACAAAGTAGCATTTTTTGATGGTGTTCAACATGTGGATAGGAATACGGATAACCCGGCCCTTATCGGCGATACTTTTAATTATGGCCTGCCGAATCCACCATGTTCCGTAGGTGGAAAACCGGCAGCCCCTGGTATAATCAAAACGCTCCACCGCCTCAATAAGCCCGATATTCCCCTCGTCGATTAGATCCAGCAGGGAAAGCCCCCGGTGCTGGTAGTTTTTCGCAATAGAAACTACCAGTCTGAGGTTGGAATTGATCATTCTGTTTTTATAAAGAAGCAGGGAAGTATCCAGGGCGCTTTTTTCTTTTTTATAAGCCGCATCCTCTTCTTTTCCATCCGCCAAAGAAGCAGATTCAAATTCCCTTATTTGATTTCGGATGGTTACGATTTTTTCTCCAATAGTCTGTTCTTCCTGAACCGTTAAGAGGGGAAATTTCGAGATCTGTTTAAAATACAGCGCCAGCGGATCTGTTTCTTTTGAAATCCTGGGTTTTTTGGGATTCTTTGAATTCGCGGTACTCCCGGCCCTCTTTCTTATCCCCCCATGCTCTGATCCACCATCGCTCATTTGGCGCAGTAAGACCCCTTTTTTCCGGCTTTTTGATGTAACTTTTTCCATACCAGATATTGTTTTTGACATATACCACCTTCCTGTGGTCTATTCCAGTTTTTAATTGGATAGACGCTATTATTATTACATAACCAATTTCAAAACCGGTTATTTAAAATTGGCTTTTGCGGTTTTTCAGGTAAAACCTTGCAAACCCGCGTTTTTTAAGACCAAAAATTCAAAATCTGATATTTTGAATTTTTGAACCGGCTCACATAAAATAGATTTTTCTAGGCCCTGGGGGCTTTTGCGGGATCGATGGGGTTATTGTTCCGGTATACAAGGAAAAACAACTGCGGTTTTTCGGAAACCGCGTCGATTCCCAGTTTTCCCAGTTCAGTCCCCGGACCAATCCGGTCGCCCTCTTTTACCGATAAACTTTCACATCCGCCATACACGTATAAATAACCTCCTGTTACCTGGACAATCGCGACTCTTCCAAATCCACGGTAGGGGCCCGCCGATACCACAGTCCCCTGGGTAAGACTTTTTACGGACTCTGATCGTTCACCAACCAGAACCACCCCGTATAATTTCCCGGTCATATAGGCCGATTCTTTTGGCCGTACCGGCCAGCGCAAAGCGGCGTCTACCGTTTTGACCGAGGTCTGCCGGACTTCCGCGCCGGACTGGCCGGTACGGGTTGGGGTGTTTCCCCCGGAAGAAGAGGCTCCTGCCGAAACCGTGCCTGTGGCCGCGGTTCCCTGGGGAATCTTTATTCCTTCCCCCTCCTTAAGGACATGATTCTGCGAAAAACCGTTAAGCTTCAACAATTCCTGAAGGCCTATTCCGTGCCGCCGGGCGATACTGTAGAGCGTATCGTTTTTTACCGCCCGGTATTCGGTATAGGCCCCGGAAGTTCCTCCCCCGGCGGCCGGAGTTCCGGTGCCGGAAACCGAAGACGGGGCAATGGGGTTCCCCGGGACAGGCCGGGGAATTTTCAAGCGTCTGCCAATCTGAAGTTTCGATGCGTCGCTTATATCATTATACCTCATAAGTTCCTCAGGGCTGATCTGGTAGGAACGGGAAATAGAATACACTGTTTGCCCCTTTTCTACCACATGAACCGTATCCTCGGCAAAGGAACAGATCGTGATAAATAAAAGAAAAGAGAAAATACCGCATCGAGAATTCATATTTTCTCATTATCGGTATTATCATCTTTTTTTATAATAACACTAGAAAATATATACTGCTATTTACTATGATAGACAAGTCATTTTCATTCAAAATTGATATTTTTTTGTAAGAAACTGCAATAGATTAAAGCAAGATACAAAAAAGGAGTATCTATGCCGGTTGAAATTGAACTAAAAACCCGAATACACGAGCCGGAAACGGTAAAAAACCGGCTAAACAGCCTGGGAGAATATGACTGCGCCTATGAAAAAGCGGATACCTACTGGTCTTTTGCCGAAAAAAAGGCCGGTATCCAGCCGGAATTGAATCAAACAAACGAAAAATCAGCCTCCTTGGGACTTTCCCTTCCGGCCCTGCGGGTCAGACGGGAGATTACTACCGGAAAAGACGGCCGGATTGCCACATTTAGCCGGGTTACCTATAAATTCAGGGAACTGCAGGACGGGATCGAAATAAATGACGAGCGGGAATTTGACGTTTCCGATGCCGCCTGCCTGGAAGACCTGCTCCGCCGCCTGGGCCTTAGGCCGGATATTATAAAAAACAAGCGGGGCTGGGCCTGGTACTGCGGGGAGGGGGACAAGCCCCTCCGGGCGGAACTTTCGGATGTGGAGGGGCTGGGCTGGTATCTGGAACTGGAGATCCTGGCCCCCGGGGGGGATAAAAAAACCCTGGCGGAAGGACGGGAACGGCTTTTTTCAGCCCTGGAACAACTGGAAATTCCCAGGGACCGGATAGAAATTCGGCCGTATACCGAAATGCTCAGGGCGCTGCGCGGGACAGGGCCGCTTAAAGCAGGGAAAAACAGTCCTCTTGTGGAAAACTAAAAATAAAACCATACTTTAAAAAGGATGAGGCTTTTCCGAAACCCCGTTGGTGGTTGGGAAAGTTCCGGGGTATTCAAAACAATCATTGGACTTGTTCAATAACCCGGTTGGTTATCGAACAAGTCGTTTTTAGCGGTTGTTGTTCAGAAACTGAAGTTTCTGAACAACTCTATTTCTGAAAAAACCTCACCTTTAAAACGGGCGTTCTTTATAAGATCCGAAGACGGGGGTAGTTTTGTCAAACACGGAAAACACACAATACCGGCGGCCAAGCTGGGACGAGTACTTTATGGAGGTCTGCGACGCTATTTCCAAACGGGCAACCTGTAACCGGGGGCGTTCAGGATGTGTTATTGCCAAGGATAACCAGATTCTGGTAACCGGGTATGTGGGCGCTCCGGCGGGACTGCCCCACTGCGATGAAGTGGGACACCAGCTTAAAAAAATGATCCACGAGGACGATTCAATTACCACCCATTGCGTCAGAACGGTTCACGCGGAACAAAACGCCATCTGTCAGGCCGCGAAACGGGGAATCCCCATTGAAGGGGCCACCCTGTACTGCCGGATGACTCCCTGCCGGACCTGCGCCATGCTGATTATCAACTGCGGCATTGTCCGGGTTGTTTGTCAGCGCCGTTACCATGACGGTGAAGATTCGGAAGCCATGTTTGCCAAGGTGGGGATCAAACTGGAATATATCTGTAATGAAATCCAGAAATACGAAAAAGAATGAACCAGCACAAAAACGGAACGCCGCATACCATTAATTTTTTTAGCATCAGCCTGATTATCGCACTGGGAATTTGCGCCTGTGCCGTTCTGTCTCTGGTCTTCCAGCTTCACCGTGCCGAAACCGCGTCCGCGGCGGGGGCCGGTTTCAGAACCATCAAAAACCTCTTTCTCTGGGGGGGAATTCTCAATATTTTTATTTTTGGCCTGGGTCTTTCGGCGCTGGTTTTTTGTATCCGCCTGTTGGCCGGCCGCCAGCTCAGCCTGAAAAACCTGGTAAAGCCCCTGATGGATCAGGATGTGAAGGCGCTCCTCCGTCTTCCAAAACCGGCTCCCCATACCGGCGACGGAACCCCGGGGGCGCGGGAAACCGCCGTACTGCAGGAAAGCCTCTGGTCTCTGGGAAAACTTTTTGAATCCCTGAACACTTTTGTTGCCCAAAGCGCGGGTATGCGGGATTTTTTGCGGGGTGAAAGCCGGGAACGGGAAACCCTCCATCAGCATATCGGCGAGGTAATTGATAAAATCGCCGGGCAGTTTTTTGAGATCGAGAGTTTCGCAAAACAGGCGATAAATTCCCTGGGGGGTATTGAAGATTATATTGGTTCCATCAGCAGCGCCGGGGAGAACCAATCAAAGATTCTGGAAGAAGCGGGAAACCGGCTGGCCAGGGCGTCGGATTCATCCCTGTCCGTGGCCGCCCTGGTAAAGGACAGCGCCGGCCAGGCGGAAACCCTGCGGAACGAGATTAGCGCCGGGGAAGAACAGGCCCAGGAAGTTAACGACCTTGTCAAAGCCATTGCCAAAGAGATTGAGGGTATTTCGGAGATAACCGCCATTATCAATCAGATTTCGGAACAGACGAATATTCTCTCCATGAACGCGGCGATTGAAAGCGCCCACGCCGGTCAGGCGGGAGCGGGTTTTGCGGTAGTGGCGGAGGAGATTCGGAAACTGGCGGAATCAACCAGAGAAAACGCCGGACAGATTCACGAGGAACTGGTTTCCATAAGCAAAAAAACCAAAAACGCCCTCATAACCAGTCAATCGTCCTTTGAAACCTTCAGCGGGATCAGCGGCAAGATTGGAAACCTGAGTCGAGAACTGGCGGATATTTCCTCCGCCGCCGAAAAAAACAGCGCCATGAACGGGGAAACAGACACCGCGATTAAAGAAACGATCCTTTTTAACCGGCGGCTCAAGGACGACAGCACCGATGTGATGGCTCATCACCAGAGTTTTAAGGCCGCCCTGGAACAAATCCAGACCCTTTCGGATACCACCCGGTCGGAGATAAAAGAGATCCATTCGGGAACCGGGGAACTCCTGGAAAATATCAGGAAAAGCCAAAACCGGGTCTTTGACGGCCTTGAACAGGTTGAAAAGCTAAAGACCCTTCCCGGTATTTCCCAGGAGTCGCCGGCTGCGGCCTCCGCGCCGCCTTCCACCGCCGCCGCATCCCCTCCGCCGGCCCGGACCGTTTTTCTACAGACCGGGGACATCAAGGCCTCCGCCGCCATCATACCGGAAGAGGGGGAATTTTCGGACAGCCGGGAAGTAACGATTAAACGTCCGCCCCAGACCATAGTGTAGGCGCCGCCCCGCGCGTTTTCCCAAGGAGCCCGGCGGAGCGCATACAGCGCTAATGTCTGTCCTTGTGATCCAGAAGAATACGGTATTTAATGTATATTTCTTCCAGCGTACGCCGGGGGCCGGGAGCGGAGATCTGTTTGCGGAGCAGTCCCGCGTCCCTCCGGTCAATAAAAAAATCGTATATCTCCCGGGGGTCCGTGTCCTGTACCATAACAAACGATGGTTCTGAGCCCAGGTAGGTCCGGATTTCTTCACCGTTTACGGCGCTGATACCGAAACGGGCCAGGCGGGAACGGACCTGCTGAATTTCCTCATAAGAAAGGCCGAAAAGGAATTCTTCCAGAGCCCATCTGGTTTCAGTGTTGCCCGTTTCCTCCACCAGAAATTCCTGCCAGTCATTATCCATATCAATGGTAATACGCAATAATTCGCTGGTACCATCCATAGTCCCGAAACTGGGGGGCGTTGCGTCCCGGGCGGTCCAGAGAGCGGTTAAAGCCGGAAGATGATGTATTGCCCTGGGATCGGTTCCGCTGTCCCAGAGGGAAATGAGATCGTTGGCAAGGTTCATTTTGGTAGTATAGGACAGGGAAGGATCGCCAAGGCAGGAAAAATACACTTCTTCCGCCACCAGGGTACAAACAACGGAAAAAATTATCTTCCGCAGGGGGATACAAAATTCATCCCTGCCGCGGGCCAGAAAAAAAAGCAGGGAAAACGAATGGAACTTCGCTACCAGAAAACTCCGGGCGGCCACGACCTTGGTGGGAATGTGGAGCAAATGGGAGGGTGTAGAAAAACCGCAGAGCGATTCCAGGAGCTTTTCCTCATTCCGGAGCACTCCCCGGAGAAACCGGGTTTCCCGTACCGACGGGTATTGGGAAACCGCGGCCCCCAGGCCCCTCAAACAGCGAAACCGTTCCTTTGCCAGCCCGCTTTCCGCGGAATCCCCGGCCTCAAGCCAGGATATTATGTTCCCTACCAGCCATTCTTCTTCTTCTGTCAAGACCAGCATAAGCGGCTCAAGCTGCGAATCCCTCAAGGTCATATAAATCCCCGCATATCAAAATTGATCAAGGAAATCTCCAAAACCCCGCGCCCAAACAGGGGCTTGCGCCGGTTTTTACTGTAGGATATACTATAAATTCCCCCTTTCTTTGGGAAGAGGGCTGTCCGGGGGTGCACCGGTTTCGACTGGTACGGTTCGGGGTGCAGACTGCAGGTGGAGCGCCGATCTCCTGATTCGGCAAAACATTAACTGCCAATAACGACAGTTACGATTACGCCTTAGCTGCGTAACCGCGTGGAACCCTTCCGCCGCCTTGAGGGAGGACTTCCGCGTCGCAATCAGGGCTGGTCAATCCCGGTTTCCGGACCGGGTGCGATAAGATAATTCCGGAATACGGATGGCCGCGCGCCGCTTAGCCAAGCCAATCCCGACAATTCGATAAGTGGCTAAACCTGTAGAAGCTTGTATTTCGCGTATCAGGACGCGGGTTCGATTCCCGCCACCTCCAAAAAAAATGAAAAAAAATGAAATTTTGGTCATTTACGGGGAAGATCCCGCGGAAATGGCTTACAGACTTGCGGAAGAGGCGGCCCTGGCGGATCTTATCGGCGACCGGGGCAAGCGGGTGGGGCTCAAGCCCAACCTGGTGGTGGCCCGGCCTGCGGAGGGCGGGGCCACTACCCATCCGGAAATTGCCGCGGGGCTTATCGCCTATCTTAAAAAAAACGGCTTTACCCAAATCGTTATTCTGGAAGGTTCCTGGGTGGGGGACAATACCTCCAGCGCCTTTTCGGTCTGCGGCTACCGGGATCTTGCCAGGGAAACCGGAGTTGAGCTTATCGACACCCAGAAGGATACGGCCAGGGCCTACGACTGCAAGGGTATGAAAATCGAGATCTGCGACAGCGCCCGGGCAGTTGATTTTATGATCAACCTGCCGGTGATGAAGGGCCACTGCCAGACCCTCCTTACCTGCGCCCTCAAGAACAACAAGGGGATCATGCCCGACCGGGAGAAACGGCGTTTTCACAGTTTGGGGCTCCACAAGCCCATAGCCCATCTGAACACCCTGGCCCGCAACGATTTTATTTTGGTGGACGGTATCTGCGGGGATCTGGACTTTGAGGAGGGGGGGAACCCCGTTCCGGCGGGCCGGCTCTTTGCCGCCCTGGATCCGGTACTCTGCGATGCCTGGGCCGCGACCCAGATGGGTTACCGGGTAAGCGAGATCCCCTATATCGGCCTGGCGGAAAAGCTCGGTGTGGGGCTGGGGAATCCGGCGGAAGTCCTGCTGCGGGAGTTGACCCCTCCAGCCGTTGCCGTCCTTCATCCCGGCGGCAAGGTACGTCAGCTTGCCCGGTACATCGAAGAGAAGGACTCGTGCAGCGCCTGTTACGCCGCCCTTATCTTTGCCCTTTCCCGGCTGGAACGGGAAGAACTGAGCCGTCTGGAAGGGAAAGTTGCCGTTGGCCAGGGTTTCAGGGGGAAAAGCGGGGGCGCCGGATCGGGGAACTGTACCTCCGCCTTCAGCCGTTTCTGTCCCGGCTGCCCGCCCAGCGGCGCGGCAGTGCTGGAGTTCCTGCAAGGACTCTGACTAACCCGCTTCCATTCCTAGAGACAAGGGACGGAAAAGAAAATATACTGACCCTAAAGGCTGCTGAGCCGCTTTCGAAACCCGGTTTAAATCTAAGATTGCTTTCCCAAAAACTGAAGTTTTGGGAAAGTCTCTATAAGACACAATATTAGGAGGATTGGCATGAAGCGTTTGTTTCGGATGATACCGCTGGCGGTATTGCTTTCCCTGTTGGTTTCTCCCCTCTTTGGCCGACCCGTACGGGACATGGGCAGCGCGGGGAAAAACCATGAGCTGATACTGCTCCACACCAACGATCACCACGGGGCCATACTGCCCAACAACGGGCAGGGGGGGCTGGCGGAAGTGGCCAGCTTTGTGAAGCAGGTCCGTTCGGAGAATCCCCATGTGCTGCTGGTGGACGCCGGGGACATCAATACAGGGCCGGCCCTTTCCAATATGTTCGCTGCGGAGCCGGATTTTCTGGCCTACAACATGATGGGCTACGATATCGCTACCATGGGGAACCACGAGTTCGACAAGAACCAGGACCAACTGCTCAAGCAGATTGATCTGGTTAACTTTCCCTTTTTCAGTTCCAATATAAAAACCTCCGACGGGAAATTTCTGGGGGGACGCCAATACCTGATTAAGGATTACGGCGGTCTGCGGGTAGGGCTTTTCGGCGTTACTACCCTGAGAACCATGAGCATCGCCAGCCCCGACAAAAGCCTTGTCTGGATCAACGAGATCGACGCCGCCCGGGCCGCGGTGGACGCGCTCAGGCAAGAGGGGGTGGATATTATCATCGGGCTTACCCACATGGGAGACAAGAAGGAATCCCCGGAACACATAACCTCCCTGGAACTGGCCGCCGCGGTATCCGGCATCGACATCATCGTTGACGGCCATTCCCACAGTTTCTTTGCGGCCCCCCAAAAGGTGGGGGACACCTACGTTGTTACCGCCAATGAGTGGGGCAAGTATGTGGGTTACGGGAAAATAACCGTTCAGGATGGGACCCTGACCGGCTTTGACTGGAAGCCCGAGCAGATCAATACCGCGGAAAACCAGACCTACAAGCCCAATGCGGCGGTTACCGCCCTGCTGGCCCCCTACATCGAAAAAGCCGAGGCCAGCCTGAAGGAAGTGGTGGGGACAGCTACGGCGGAATTCGTTTTTGGCAACCGCCTTACCCGCTACCAGGAAACAGCCCTGGGCAACATGATTACCGATTCCAACGTGTGGTACTTCAAAAACGAGCTGGGCCAGGACATAGATTTTGCCTTCCACAACGGCGGTAATATCCGGGCCGCCCTGCCTCAGGGGCCCATAACCCGGGAGCAGATCCTCACCGTCCTGCCTTTCGAGAATTACCTCTATATCGTATCTCTGAAAGGCTCGGATTTGATTGAACTGTTCAACTTTATCGCCACCATCCAGCAGGGCGCCGGGGGCTTCCCCCAGTTCTCCAAGGAAGTGCGTTACACCATCGATAAGACTGTGGGACAGGGGGTGGTAAGGGATCTTAGCATCGGCGGAAGGCCGGTGGACCCGAACAAGCTCTACCGTTTCTGTACCAACGATTACCTCTTGGGCGGCGGGGACGGCTACGAGATCCTGACCAAGTCGGAGAATCCTTTCAATACTTCCCTGCTCCTTTCCTACGTGGTTATCGAGTACATCAATGCCCAGGGCGGTTCGATTAGCCCGGCTCTGGACGGCCGGCTTACGGTTACCGGGGGTCTGACTCCTTAACCTCCCGGTGCTTTTTCCTGTAAGAGCGGCCCGGCAGTTTTATACGCCAAGCGCGGCAAACTGCCGGGCTGCTGTTTTTTAGTGATTGGTACAAAACCAACCGGGTTTTGGAACAAGCTCGATTGGTTTGCGGGCAGGTTCCTGAGAGGAGTAGGTATGGCAAAAAAGATTCTGGTTCTTACCGGCAGTCCCCGGCGGGGAGGAAACAGCGATAGGCTGGCGGATGCCTTTATCCGGGGCGCCGAATCGGCGGGACATGAAACCGGCAAGTTCGAGGCGGCGTTTAAGAACATCCACGGGTGCCGGGGCTGTAATATGTGCTGGTCAAGCGGCACGGATCCCTGTGTGGTGAAGGACGATTTCTACCAGCTTGTTCCCCTTATCGAAAGCTGTGAGACCGCTATATTTGTCAGCCCCATATACTTCTGGGGTTTTACCGCCCAGCTTAAATGCGCCTGGGACCGTTTTTACGCCTATGGCCGGGGGGAAGGGAAAAAGCGCACCCCCATCAGGGAAAGCGGTCTTCTCCTCAGTCTTGGGGATACCGACGATGCCACTTACCGGCATGCCGAAGGAGCCTATAAGGACATTATTGAGTATCTGGGTTGGGCCGATAGGGGCGTGGTAGTCGCCAAAGGGGTAAACAGAAAAACCGATGTACTACAAAATGACGCCCTGGCAAAAGCGGAAGCCCTGGGAAGATCCATTTAACCTTAATTATGCGCCCCTTCCGCAAGCCTTTAGGCACCTTTAGGCACCTTTAGGCAGTCTTCAGGCGGCCTAAAGGCAGCTTTACACGGCGCC
>JAISAN010000056.1 GCA_031266635.1 Treponema sp.
ACGGGCATGATCGAGCGAGTGAGGAAACGAAGGATTTAATACCCCGCGGCTTGCCGCGGAAGCCGCCGCAGGCGGCGGGTGCAGGGCTTGCCCTGCGGTATTAATACCCTTTATTTACAAAATTTGAGCAGACAGCAAGGTTTTCCCGGAGGTTTTTATGACAGAAGAGTACACGGATTTTAAATCTATCATTCGGCTTGATTCGGAGTTGAACCAGATTCAGGATCTGGATCTTCTCCTGGAACGGATATTGCTTGAGGCCCGGAAAGTGGTTCACGCCGACGCGGGATCGATTTATGTAAAGGAAACCGGCGGGGAAGGGGGGGCACGGACTGAACAGCTGGCGATAAAATACGCCCAAAACGATACCACTCAAAAAGGGCTGCCGCCGGGGCAGAAGATGATCTATTCGATTTTTTCCGTGCCGGTTAATGAAAAAACCATTTCCGGGTACTGCGCCTTTACCAAAAAACCGGTCAATATCCCCGACGCCTATGCCATACCTCCCGACGCGCCTTATTCTTTTGGGAGTTCCTTCGATAAGATTTCCGGCTACCGGACCACCTCGGTTCTGGCCGTTCCCCTGGTAACGGCTGAAGGCCGCCTTTTCGGGGTTATTCAGGTGCTCAATGCCAAGAACAAAAACGGCAGGACGGTGCCCTTTTCCGTGGACGATGAACTCCTGATGACCCACTTTGCCGCGAATGCCACGGTTGCCCTCCAGCGGGCCTTTGTTACCAGAACCATGATCCTGCGGATGATCAAAATGTCGGAACTCCGGGACCCCAAAGAAACGGGAACCCATGTAAACCGGGTCGCCGGTTACGCAGTGGAGCTTTACGATCGCTGGGCTTACCGCCATAATGTATCCGCCCAGGAACGGGAAAAATTCCGGGATGCCCTTAAAATTGCCGCCATGCTCCATGATGTGGGGAAGGTGGCGATCTCCGATGTGATCCTCAAAAAGCCCGGCCGCTTTACCCCCGAGGAATATCTGGTCATGCAGCACCATACCATTTACGGCGCCGCCCTCTTTGATGATCCCCAATCGCCGCTGGACAATGTTTCCCGCGATATTGCCCTGACCCACCATGAGAACTGGGACGGTACGGGGTATCCCGGCTGGATTGATGTAGTTACCGAAACGCCCCTCAGGGCGGACGGGAACGGGAAAGCCCTGGGACGAAAAGGGGAGGAGATTCCCCTGGAAGGGCGGATCGTGGCTATTGCCGATGTATTTGACGCCCTCTGTTCCCGGCGGGTATACAAAGATCCCTGGGGGGAGGAACAGGTGCTGTCTGAAATTCGCCATCTTTCGGGGACCAAGTTTGATCCTGAGCTGGTGAATATCTTTTTTGAGATCCTCCCCAATATCAAGCAGATCCAGAACCTGTATCCCGAATCGGAAGCTTAGGGGCCTGTGGCGCCGGTCTCCTCCCGGCCAAGGCGGGTCAGCACACGGTCAAGGCTGTCCGCCATAGCTTTCAGATCCCGCTTGCCGTAATTGCTTGTCCGCGCCGTTTCCAGGCCGTTGTCCGCCAGGCCCACCATAAAATTCCGCAGCGAAAGCCGTTCCCGGATGTTTTCGGCGGTGTAAATCCGGCCCCGGTCGTCCATTACCAGTACCAGAGCTTCCACCAGCCGTTGAGCCAGGGGAATGTCCCTGGTGATAACCAGATCCCCCGGCCGGGCCAGTTCCAGAATCCGGTTGTCCGCGGAATTTTCGCCGGGGGGGCATATCTCCATCACCGCGTCCCCGCCGATTCCCGGCATGGGACGGTTTGCCGCGAAAACCGCCCGGATTCCCGTCCGGGCCGAAGCCCGGAGCACCAGTTCCCGGGCAGGCCGGGGGCAGGAATCGGCGTCCACGAAAATTTTCACCGAACCTCCGCCGCTCCGGCGCCGGAAACCGGCAGGGCCGCGACATAGGCGGTAAAGGCCCCCGCATAGGACAGAAGCTCTCCGGGGCTCCGGGGGGGGATAAATACCGATTCCCCCGGCGAAAGGTTCACGGTTTTTCCCCCGGCGAAAAACCGCGCCTGTCCCCGGCTTATTGCCAGGATCGCCGGGCCTGTTCCGGGAAACGGCCGCTCCTCGTCCCGGCTGTTCATCACCGAGAGGGAGAATTCCCCGCAGGGGGCGGCGTAGCTGTACCATAGCGGGGCGGATTCTCCGGGGCTTTGAATTTCGGGCCGGCGGGGGGAAAAATCTATGATCCGCATCAGTTCCGGTACGTCGATATGTTTGGGCGTAAGCCCCCCCCGGAGAACATTGTCCGAGTTAGCCATCAGTTCTACGGCGAAACCTTCGATGTAGGCGTGAAGAACCCCGGCCTCAAGGTATACCGCTTCGCCGGGCCGCAGTTCCAGGAGGTTCAGGTACAGGGGGGCGATGATCGCCGGGTCGCCGGGGTAATGCTCCGCGAAAACGGCCATGTATTTATTCACCGCTTCCCCGGTTCCCGCGTCTGTTTTTGCGGCCCCGGCCCCGAGGGTTTTGATATACCGGGTAAGTTCCTGCCGGGTCCCGGCGCTCAGGGTAAAAAGGGCGGAAAAGAAATTCCGCAGGACCTGGGAAACTGCCCCCGCCGTCTCCCCGGCCAGGGCCCGCGGTAAGGGGGACATTCCCTGCCGCAGGGAAGGGGAAGCGCCGCCGAGAAACCGGGCAAGGCCCCGGCGTATCTCCTCCGGTTCCCGGAATCCGCACATTGCCGCAAAGGGGCTGAGGGCGCAGAGTATTTCCGGCTTGTGATTGGAATCTTTATAATTCCGGTTAGGGGCGTTTAGGGCTATACCCTCCCGGTTTTCCCGGTCAAAACCCCGCCAGGCCTGCTCCTGGTTTGGGTGGGCCTGAATGGAAAGGGGTTTTGAGGCCGCCAGAAATTTAAAGAGGAAGGGGAGGGCGCCAAATTGTTCCGCCGCTTTTTCCCCCAGAAAGGTTTTCGGATCCCCGCCGATAAGTTCCGCCAGGCCAAGCGGTTTTCCCCGGAATTCCGTTTCCGAAGGGCCGCCGGGATGTACCCCCATCCAGAGTTCCGCCCAGGGAAGACCCTTGCCGCTGATTCCCAACAGGCGGGGAATATAAGCGGGAGAACCCCAATCGTAGTGTTTTACGGTGTTTTTCAGCTTAAAAAGCTCGTTCATTCGCGGCTGGTAGACCCGCTTTGCGGAGGATCTTCGGGGAGGGAAGGCGTATTCTCCAGGAACTCGCTTATCCGGTCGATAAGGCTCAAGGTAAGATGTTCCGCCGCTTCGGCCTCCGGGTTAAAGCCGCCGCTGCGGTTCTGAAGTTTATGAATATCATCGCAGAGCATAAAACCGGTGAGGATCGCTGTTTCGAGGGGGTCTTCAAGCCCCGTGGTTTTTTGGGTATTGGCTATGGCTTTCCGGTATCGTTCAAGAATTTCTTCTAAATAAGCGGAATCTTCATCGGCGGTAATGGAAAAAGAAGCTCCCAGTATATCAAGGCGAAGTTTGCCCTGCATTACGCCACCCCTAAAAAATATCCAGTTCCTTGTTCTCTACCGGTATTCCGGCGCCGCCGGCATCATCCCCGGAATCATCATCCGGTTCGGCAAGATTAAGGTCCAGGTTGTCTTCCACCCCGGAATCATCAGCTTCACCGGCCTCATCCCCAATGGTTTCCGGGATAAGGGTATCGTTTGTTTCCGCTTTGGGCGCGTCTTTTACGCCCGGCGCGTCATCCCCGGCGGGGATTTTGTCCCCTTTTTTTGACGAAGTCCGGGCCCCCAGGCTTTTTTCAATGGCGTCTTCAAACTGGTTCAGCCGGTCCAGGGCGGAAAGAATTCCATCTTCAATGCGGCCCTGATCTTCCTTAAAGCGCTGGACTAAAACCTCAAGCTCATCAATCCGCTGCTGATAGGAATCCAGTTTTTCCTGTAAAACAGTATTTTCCCCGGTCACCCGCTCGACATATTCTATCGTTTTGGCGACCTTGTTTTCCAGCAGTTTGACCTGCTCAAGGCTGACCATAATCAGGCTCCCAGCGCGGTTTTGGCCTGTGCCACCACGGTTTTGAACGCCGTGGTGTCTTCTATAGCCAAAAAGGCCAGGGCCTTCCGGTTAATGGTTACCCCCGCCTTGTTAAGCCCGTCTACCAGCCGGGAATAGGAAAGCCCCTCGGCCCGGCAGGCGGCATTGATGCGGATAATCCAGAGCCGGCGGAAATCTCCTTTCCGGTCTTTCCGGTCCCGGTACGCATAGGAAAGGCCCTTGGTTACCGCATCCTTGGCGGTTTTGTAATTTGAGTGCCTGCGCCCCCAATAACCTTTGGCCTGTTTGAGTATTTTTTTACGATGGTTCTTCCGTTTTGAACCGTCTACCGCTCTTGACATACATTACCCCTTCGTTATTAAGAACCCTACCCGTAGGGCAGGAGCCGTTTTCTGATAACCGGCACATTATCGCCGGACAAAATTCCCGCGTGGCGGAGATTCCGCTTCCGCTTGGTTGATTTTTTGGTGAGGATATGGCGCAGGTTCTGCTTTTTGTACTTCACCTTGCCCGTTCCGGTAAAGGAATAACGCTTGGCAGCGCTTTTTTTGGTTTTCATTTTTGGCATAATGCCGCTCCAGTTTGTATCAGAATGAACCGTTTTCAAAACCTGGCCGGTTTTAAAAACGGCTCTTGGAAAAAGCTGCCCACGGCCCGCTTTTCCCCTTATATCTTAAGCTTGTTCTTCCAAACCCCGATTGGTTTTGAAAGAGCTTCGGATAACAAAAATAAGGGCAGCCCCCTATTTTTTTGATTTGGGGCTTAATACCATAGACATAAACCGGCCTTCCATAGCCGGCGGCTTGTCCATTACATAGTCCCCTTCAATACGCGCTAAAACATCCTTGAGGACAACTAACCCGAGTTCCGTATGGGCAAGTTCCCGGCCCCTGAAACGAACCGTTACCTTGACTTTATTTCCCTCGGCCAGAAATTCCCGGACATGCTTGGATTTAAAATCCAGATCATGATCGTCGATCTTTGGCTGCATCCGGATTTCTTTTAACTTCAGAAGTTTTTGCTTCTTTTTGGAATCCCGGATTTTTTTTTCATTCTCGAATTTAAACTTGCCATAATCCAGGATTTTGACCACCGGCGGCACTGCCTGGGGGGCGACTTCCACCAGATCCAGGCCCTGTTCTCTGGCGATTCCAAGGGCTTCCTGGGTACTCATGATACCCTGTTCCCCCTCATCCTTGATGAGGCGGACCTCCCGTACCCGAATTTGTTCGTTAATCCGTAAATCCTTATCCGACAACTGACCTCCTACTGGCCCCTGGGGCCGTAATTCCCGGCTCAACGGGGCGGAACCGGTTACTTATCAAGCAGTGTAGCGAATTTATGGATACTTTGTCCAGTGCCGTACTATCCATTGCCAAGAACCGGCGCATAAGGGTACAATGAGTCATGGGCGAGGAGCATAACAGGACGGAGCCGGCTGGCTGGTTTTCCACCGGCGAGGGGACCCGGCTTTTTTTACGCCGCTGGCTTTCCCGGCAGGGTTCTTCTGACAAACCCCGGGCGGTACTTCATATTGTTCACGGTATGTCGGAACACAGCCTCCGGTACGAGCGTCTGGCCCGGTATCTGGCGGCGGAGGGCATTGAGGTCTGGGCGGCGGATCAGCGGGGGCACGGAAAAACCGCCGATTTGACCGTAAACGCCCCCGGCGGCGGGGGGCTGCTGGGGCACTGCGGCGACGGAGACGGGTTTTCCCTGGTTACCGTTGATGTGGATATTATCAACGGGGAAATACAGGAGCTGTACCCCAGCCTTCCTTTTTTTCTCATGGGACATTCCTGGGGTTCCTTTATCGTGCAGAATTATATTGAACGGTACTCTACCGCGGATATGGCGGGCTGTATCCTTTCCGGTACCCGGGGGCCGGACGGGTTAAAGGTACAGGCGGGAAAGGGGCTGATGGGCCTCCTGGCGCTTCTCCGGGGACAGCGGAATGGTTCCGCCCTGGCCAGGGCGGTGGCCGACGGGCCCTATAACAAACCCTTCCGGCCAAACCGTACCTCTTCCGACTGGCTTTCCCGGGATGAACAGGAGGTGGACGCCTACGTCAATGATCCCTGCAGCGGGATGCTCTGTTCCACCGGCTTTTACCGGGATATGCTCCGGGGCCTTTACCGTATTCACCGGAAGGAAGCGATGAAAAATATCGGCGTTGATCTTCCCGTTTATATATTCTCCGGCAGCGCCGATCCGGTAGGGGATATGGGGGCCAGCCCCGCCGCGCTGGTGAACATGTACCGGACTATGGGGCTTCGGGATCTGGAATTTGTCCTTTATCCCGATGCCCGCCACGAAACCTTGAACGAAACCAACCGGGAGGAAGTTATGGAAAACCTCAAGGTCTGGATTTTGCGGCATTGTTAAGGGCGCCTTTTTCTAAACCAGACGGGTCTTGAAAAAGGCTCAATACTAAAGCTGCTTTTTCAACAGCGCGAGCCTTTGGGGCCGCCGGATTTTGAAAAAGCCCCGGGGGTCTATGCGTTTCAGATATGCCACTGCCGAAAACGGGAAAATCGTAAAAAAAGCGGCCGTCTATACCCAGGATGAACACGGCATCAATTTTTCCAATGTGGATCACGATGCGGTTAATATCACTTCCCGGCTCAAGGCCTCAGGTTATGACAGCTACATCGTGGGCGGCGCGGTCCGGGACCTTATTCTGGGGAAAAAGCCCAAGGACTTTGACATTGTCAGCGAGGCAAGTCCTGCCCGGATCAAAAAAATCTTCCGCAATGCCCGGATTATCGGCCGCCGTTTCCGGCTGGTTCATGTTTATTTCGGCGCCAAAATATTCGAGGTATCCACCTTTCGCTCCCTCAAGGACGGTCCCACCAGCAACACCTTTGGGACCATAGAGGAAGATGTGCTCCGCCGGGACTTTACCCTGAACGCCCTCTTTTATGATCCGGGCCGGCAGATTGTGGTGGATTATGTGGGCGGCATGAAAGATATCCGGGAAAAACGAATACAGCCCATCATCCCCCTGGCAACAATTTTTAAGGATGATCCGGTGCGGATGATCCGGGCGGTCAAGTATGGCGCGGCCACGGGGTTCCGCCTGCCCCTGCGGCTCAGGTGGCGGATCAAACGGCAGTCCGCTTTACTGGCGGCGGTTTCCCCCTCCCGGCTGACGGAGGAGATTTTCAAGATCATCCATTCTTCATCCGCCGCCCCCATTGTGGAGGCCCTGGAGGCCCTGGGGCTCTACGAATATCTCCAGCCCGGCGCGTCCCGGCTGATGAAGGAAAGCGCCGATTTCCGGGCCCGGTATCTTAAAAGTATGGCCCTCCTTAATCAGGAGGAATTCAAAAACCTGCCGGGGGAAACCCTGGCGGCCCTTATTCAGGATTATCTTGAGGACAATACCGAATGGGAGGCGGGTATTGCGGAGACCTACAAAAACGCCTTTACCGCCGCCAGGGCCTTTGTCCTCCCCATGAACCCCCCCCGGTTTGAACTGGATCACGCGGTGCGGCTTTTTCTCGCCGCCCACGGTCTGACGGTAAAAAAATCCCGTTTCCTGGAATGGGGCAAATCGGGCGGGGCCGGCCGGGAAGGGGTAAAGATCCCCGCCGCTCTTGAGCCCCCGTTCCCCGGCGCCGTCCGCGCCGAGGGAGAGTCCCGGAAGCCCCGTCCCCGCCGCCGCCGGAGAAAATACCAGGCCCCGGAATGAAAGAAAGATTTATCCGTCATTCCCCTGTCCCTTTTTCCTCTTTTCATGCTATACTTATCCTATGACCATTGAGCAAACAGTCGAAATTCCCGCTGACCATCGTATTGTTTTGGAATTACCCGTGGATGTTCCCATCGGGGCGGCTAAACTCAAAGTTTTCATCTCCCATGCCTCCGGTCCTTCCGAAAAGCCGCGTAAGATGTCCCGTCAAATGCGCAAAATGATGAAGCTCTACGGCTGTTTTAAAGACAGTCCGGTTTTCAAGGATGATTCCGTGGAAATTCAGCGGCAAATGCGTTCTGAATGGGACCGGCCTTGGGACAAACCGGAACAAGCTTCAATTAAAACCCGCCCCGAATGAATGAATCCAAATTTGTTCTTGACAGCAATGTGGTAATAGATTTTGTCAAAGGCGCGTTGGGTGATGGCCCTTTAATGCGTCTGCCGGTTAATGGAAAGCTGTATGTTAGCGTCATTACCCGGATTGAATCGTTTGCGTTCCAAAATCTGTCCCCGGACGAGGATCGCCAAATTCGATTATTGTTAAAGATTCTCAAAGTTGTCCCTCTTACAAAAAAAGTAGAAAAGAACACTATTCTGATACGGGCAAGTACCAAGCGGAAACTTCCCGACAGTATTATCGCCGCGACTGCTGTATCCTTAGGCGCGACATTGATAAGCCGAGACCCTCATATGCTCAAATTGGATTGGCCCGGACTCCCGGTTATATCTTCCATATAGCAAGCATGAAGATGCTTGCGTAGCATAACAGAACCGGGTTATTGAACAAGTTTATTCCCGGACATTCGTAGAATATCCGGGAATAACTTTCCGGGGCAAAGTTATAGCGCAGGAAGAACGCTGCGGGCATAATGCCCCTCGGAACAAGCCCTATATTTTCTTAATGCTGCTTGCGTCTATTTCAACCCGCAGTAATTCCTTGTCCACTTCTCCGGTTATTTCGACCATGTCGTTTTGATTGACCGAAATTCCGTTCCAAAGCTCATTGTCTATTTCGACAATAATGTTTCCGGTTTCATCGGTGAACAAATATTTTTCGTCCCCCAGGAAACGCTCGATTTTTCCCCGCATTAGTACCGGATAATCGTCCTGTAAATTTTTCGCCGTTTCAACTGTTACGGCGTCCAGTCCGGGACCTTTGTAGCCATAGCTGTCTTCCTGGCTGTCTTCCTGGGCGCTAAGCGCCAGACCGGTGAGGCCAAACAGCAGGATGCAACAAATCAGCAGATTCCGTTTCATACATCACTCCTAAAAAATATTCTCTGAGCCAATTTTAAAATCGCCTCTTTTTTATGCTATTGGCGCTCTTTATGGCTGTCAAGTTGTGCTGAATATTTTGAGAGTGCTCAGGTAAAAAAAATTATACAAAACAAAAAATAATGAAAAAGATCCGGTTTCAAAAGCGTTTACTTAAAATTTTTAACCGCCACGGCGAAAAAAACGAAGAATTTTTTAAAAGAAAACCGTTTTTTTTTCTTCATTATGGCGACAGGCGCTCCGGCGTAGTTTTTTTACAGCGTTTCGCTGATTACCTTTCCCGTGGCCTTGTCCAGCCTGATCCTGACCCGCCGCAGGGGCTCGGCTACAAAGAGGGCGACCTGGCAGATCTCGATCAGGGTTCCCGCCACGATCTCCCCTATCACCTCCACCGCGGCGTCTTCATCGGTGTTGATCTGCCCCAGCAGGTCCGAAACCCTGGCCGCCGCCTTCTGCTGTTCCGCTTCGAGCCGGTGGAGCAGTTCTTCCATTTTCTCCCGCTGTTCCGCGCTTCCCTCCGGGGCGGCTATCATTTCCCGGATTTTGGCCAGCTTTGCCGCGAGGATTCGCAGTTGGTTGTTGTTTTTTTCTTTTTCCTGCTGGGCGGTAAAATCAATGCCGCAGTGGAGCCGGGGGGCTTTGCCGGTTTTTTTCCCGATACCCCCGGCCTTGATCCCGTGAACCGCGTAGGCTTCACCGCCCAGGATCATCCCCTTTTCCCCCAGATTAATGTTTTCCAGGGTAAAGATGCTGGAGTTGATGATCCCCGAATCTACGGTGATGGTTTTCCGGGCGGCGAGCCGGCAGTTTTCGATAAACTTTGTCCGTACCGCGCCGCCGGCCTTGACCAGCGCCGCCCCCCGGCCGATAATTCCCCCCGCCACATTGAGGTCCCCTTTGGTAACCACGTCGGTTACATCAAAGGTCTGTTTAATCGTGATGGAACCCCCGGAGTAGATTTTGAAGCCGTCGGAGACGGGGCCCTCAATCACCACGTCGCCGGGGAAGATAATGTTCCCCGTACCGTAGCCCACCGCCCCCTTGATGACCAGCGAATCCTGAACACTCAGCTCCCTTTGGTTTTCGATGAGCTGGCCGTTGATTTCGGCGAGGATCAGCTTGCCGTCGTTCCGGGTATTTGCCCCGCCGCTCACCCCTTCGGGGCGGACTACCGCATAGGGCAGAACCACGCCGTGAACGTTTTTTCCTTCTTTCCCCGCCCTCCGCGGCCGGAGCCGGGCCAGGGCCTGATCTTTCTTCACGATGATAAAGGGAGACCGGGAGCGGTAATCAATACGGCTTTTGTCATCCGCCGGGGCGCTTATCTGGTTCAGGTGGGGGTTGATTTCAAAGTATTCGGTTATCTCGCTGACCGGGGGAGCGCCTTTGGCAACGACCACGTCCTTTATCAATTTGCGGCTGGTGTTACACTGGTCAAGGGCTTCTTCGACAGCGTCCCGGCGGACCCCGTAGAGGATATTGAGTTTTTCGAGGATCCCCTGGACCTGTTCCATGGTAAGGGGCGTTCCCTTACCCAGGGGAGGAATAAAATCCGCCCGGACTTCCATGTCGTTATCAAGAAAGGTGATACTTAGATTGCCGTCGTTTCTGTTCCCCAGCAGTATGGATTGAGGGTTTTGAGTATCAGGCTTTTCCCCCGGGGAGCTGTCTTCTTTTTCCATAATAATTTCGGCCCCTGGAAGAAATCCGGGCGCCATTTTATTATCGGCGCTTTTTTGTCCCCTGCCATGAAAAAGTCCCGAAAATCATATTTTTCCCGGAAAAATCCCCCGGTATTCTTGCCAAAAAGCCCTTTTTCGTGTATGTTTATGCAAGAATCCAGCATAATTATTAATTGTTCGTGCTCCGCGGCGCGTTCACCCAGCTAAAGCCGGGCTGCAATTATTGGTCTTGGTGGACATTTTTTGGGCGCCGGGTGTGTGCTGCATTGTTGGATAACAGCCCTTGACGGGCTGCTACTGCTGCGCCGGCTGTTCATCGGAGAACAAGTGAAAGAAAGGCTGGCCCGTTTGAAGGCCGTCAGAAAATTGATTAAAACATACCGGATCGAGTCCCAGGAAACCCTGCTCGGCCATTTACAAAAAGAGGGGTTCGCGGTAACCCAGGCGACCCTTTCCCGGGATCTGAAACTGCTCAAGGTTGGTAAAATTTCCGACGGCCATAACGGATATATTTATTCCCTGCCCGGCGAGGATGAGCGGCAAGAAACGGAACGGGCCTATATCCACGATTTTTTGCGGGGGTATATTTCGATTGAATGCTCCGGTAATATGGTGGTGATCAAAACCTATTCGGGCCATTCCGATTCGGTGGCCCTGGCGGTGGACAATCTGGGGCTGGACGACGTGCTGGGAACCATAGCCGGCAGGGACAATACGGTGTTTGTCTGCCTCCGGGAAGGGATCGGCGGGGAAGATTTTATGAACCGGATGAAGGAAAGCATTCCCGAACTGGAGGATTAGTCCTTCGAATAAAAGGCCGCCGCGGCCACATAAAGCGGAACGGAGTGAACCATGAAGTATATTGATTTTGATAAAACCGCCGCGTACCGGGAGCTGCAAAAAACAGCGGCCCCCTACCGGCAGTACGATTTCCGGGGTCTGCTGGACGCCGGCCGGGTGGAGCGATACCGGACCCCTATGGCCGGAGGGCTGGTCTATTCTTGGGCCGCCAAAGCGGTGGATGATGGGGTCATAGCGCTGCTCCAGGCCCTGGCGGATGAGCAGGAACTGATCCCCAAATACCGGGCCCTGCTGGACGGGGAACTGATGAACACCGGGGAACACCGGAAGGTTCTGCACCATCTCCTGCGGGGAGAGGACGGCAGGGCCGTGACGGGAAAGCCGGTGATCCATGAGGGGAAAGACATCGGGGAATTTTACCGGAAGGAGCGGGAACGGTTTTCCGCCTTTGCCGCGGACGTACGGAGCGGGAAAATCCGGGGGAGCGCGGGCAAGCCCTTTACCGCGGCTGCCCAAATCGGCATCGGCGGTTCGGACCTGGGCCCCCGGGCGCTGTATCTGGCGCTGGAGAATTGGGCCGCCGCGGAGGGAAAACGGAAACTCCGGGCTTCTTTTATTTCCAACGTAGACCCCGACGACGCCTCCCAGGTCGCCGCTTCCCTGCCGCTGGAGGAGACTCTGTTTATCCTGGTTTCCAAAAGCGGAACCACCCAGGAAACCCTGGCGAATGAACTGTTTGTCAAGGACAAGCTGAAAAAGGCGGGGCTGGATCCGGGCAAGCACATGATCGCCGTAACCAGCGAGACCAGCCCCCTGGCCCGGAACCCCGCGTATCTGGACTCCTTTTATATTGATGATTTTATCGGCGGCCGGTATTCTTCATCCTCCGCGGTGGGAGGCTGCATCCTCTCGCTGGCCTTTGGGCCCGAGGTGTTCCGGGAATTCCTGGCCGGCGCCGCGGAGGCGGACCGGCTGGCCCTGGAACCGGCGGTTCCCAAAAACGCCGCCCTGCTGGACGCCCTTATCGGGGTATGGGAACGGAACTTTCTGGGGTATCCCTACACGGCGGTTCTGCCCTACAGCCAGGCCCTTTCCCGGTTTCCCGCCCACCTCCAGCAGCTTGATATGGAATCCAACGGCAAGCGGGTAAACCGGGACGGCCGGCCCCTGTCCTATTCCACCGGCCCTGTGGTGTTCGGCGAACCGGGAACCAACGGCCAACATTCTTTTTATCAACTGCTCCACCAGGGAACGGACATTGTACCCCTCCAGTTCATGGGCTTTATTGAAAGCCAGCGGAAAGACGATGTAACGGTGGACGGTTCCGGCAGCCAAACCAAACTCAACGCCAACCTGGCGGCCCAGATTGCGGCTTTTGCCAAGGGGAAGGCCGGTGAAGACGGGAACAAAGATTTCCCCGGCTTCCG
>JAISAN010000093.1 GCA_031266635.1 Treponema sp.
TTCCCATCTACCACAACCAGGGCGTCGGGTACATTGGTATTAATATTCACCTGCGTCGTTGTCTGGCACCCGGCAAGGATAAGCGCGATCATCAGTACACTTACTACTTCTTTCATAAAAACGTCCTCCATAAAAAATAGATCGCCGAAATAAGAAAAGCCTATTTTCCCATTTGGAAAAACGGGCTGTACTTCACCCCCTGATCATATATATCTATCCCCTCCGCCTTTTTCAGGGTATACACCGCCCCATAGGTTACGGGGGTCATCAATATTTCAATCCCGCATTTCAGGAGATAATTGGTCAGGACCAGGCTGAAAAAAAGGCCCCAGCCGAAAACCCCGGCCAGGCTGGCCACGAGGACAAAAATCAGGCTGTCCAGGAATTCCCCTACCAGGGTAGATGAAATGGTCCTGACCCAGAGGAGCCGGCCTCCCATGATGACCTTTATCCGGGAAAGCAGGGCGGAATTGGAAAATTCCCCCACCCAGTAGCCCAAAAGGCTCGCCAGGGCTATGCCGCCGGTACTCATGCCCCCCAGAACGGCGTCATAGGCGGCGCTGCCGGCATAAGCTTCCCACTCCGCATCGCCGGGAAGGAGCCTGAGGATAAAAAATATCAGCGATGAAAGGCCCAGGGCGGCAAAACCGGTCCAGATTACCTTCCGTCCGGCCCGGAAGCCGTAAACTTCGGTAAGAATGTCCCCGAAGACGTAAGAGAGGGGAAAGAGGAGGGTCCCCCCGTCAAAAGCCAGGCGTATGCCGAAGATGGAAAACCCCAGGTCTACGATTTTCGCCGAGGAAGCTACATTGCTGACGATCAGGATGACCACAAAAAAAGCCATCACCAGATCAAGGTATTTGTAGTGGGGCGTAGAATCCATATAAGCTCCTTGTTTTGGTTAGGCGGGTGTTCTAGGCTACCGCCGTATCAGCCATTCAGATCTGAACAAATGTTCAGATCTGAATGGTTAAGCCCACTTGATAAAGCCGGTCCGGTAGGGATGAATCAGCGCCGGATGTTTCGGCAGAATCCGCACCGTATGGCCCTGAAAACCGGTATCGGCACATTCGATCCGTACCCGGAAGAGCCACATATTGTCTTCCTGGCCAACGGCCTTCATCTCTGTCCGCCGGGCATTGGTAATGTCCCGGCTCTGGTTTGATACAGACCCGTGATACAATTCCACCTGAAGCTCGTCCGGGGACATGGCCCCCAGTTCCAGATGGGCGGTTACGGTGAGGGAATCGCCCCGCTGCATCACCGGCCTGGCGTTGGATTCCAGTTTGACGATCTTGAGGCTGTCCCAGGCCTGGCGGAGTTTGCCGAAATAGGCGGCCAGGGATCTGGCCTCCGCGTAATCGGTGGCAAACATCCGGCGGTAATTTTTCAGGGCGGGGAAATAAAAATTGTTGGAATAATCCATCAGCATCCGGTGGCTGGACATGGAATGACCAATTTCCCGCATGCAGGTTTTCATCCGTTTGATCCATTCCCGGGGCAGACCGTCCCGGCCCCGCTGGTAGAACAGGGGGATAATGTCCCGTTCCAGAAGATCGTAGAGCGCCTTGCTTTCCACATCATCCTGCAACTGATCATCCTGGTACTGTTCTCCATGACCGATAGCCCAGCCGACTTCGGGGTTATAGGCTTCGTCCCACCATCCGTCCATGATGGAACAGTTGAGTACCCCGTTCATGGCGGCCTTCATACCGCTGGTCCCCGACGCTTCCATAGGCCGCCGGGGAGTGTTGAGCCACACGTCGCCGCCGGAGGTCAGGTAACGGGCCACGGTCATGTCATAGTTTTCGATAAAGACGATGCGGCTGGTAACTTCGTACTTATCCGCAAAGTGGATGATCTCCCGGATCAGGTCTTTGCCGGGCATGTCGTTGGGGTGGGCCTTGCCGGCGAAAATCAACTGGACCGGCCGGTCATTGTCCTTGACCAGGCGGAGCAGCCGTTCCGGGTCCCGTAACAGCAGATTGCCGCGCTTATAGGTGGCAAAACGCCGGGCAAAGCAGAGGGTCAGGGCGTAGGGGGACAGGGCGTCTTCGGCCTGCCGAATCCGGCGTTCCACCGCGCCGGTCCGCTTGTGATGTTCCCGGATCCGTTCCCGGGCAAAGGCCACCAGCCGTTCCCGGCGGCGTTCATGGGTCCGCCAGAGCTCTTCATCGGAGATCCGGTCCATCCGGTCCCAAATGGCCAGATCCGTGGGTTCATCCTCAAAGTGGGGGCCGAAATAACGATCCAACAGCTCCGTCATGCCGCTGGAAACCCAGGTTCGGGGGTGGACCCCGTTGGTCACATGATGGATCGGCACCTCGTCCAGGGGCAGGCCGGGCCACAGGCCTTTCCACATATCCCGGGAAACTACCCCGTGCAGTTTAGCCACCCCATTGGCATAGGCGGCGAATTTCAGGGCCAGGACGGTGAGGCAGAAGGTTTCATGGTCATCGTTGGGATAAATCCGGCCCAGTCCCAAGAAATCTTTCCAGGAGATACCGAGAATCTGGGGCCAGGAGCGGAAATATTTTTCCATCAAACCGGTGTCGAACCGTTCGTTCCCCGCGGGAACCGGGGTATGGGTGGTAAAGATATTGGTGGGCCACACAGTCTCCCGGGCTTCCTCGAAACTAAAGCCCTTTTCCGCCATAATCTCCCGGATCCGTTCCAGCCCCAAAAAGGCCGAATGGCCCTCGTTCATGTGGGTGGCGGCGGGGTTGATCCCCAAAGCCCGGAGTGCCCGGATACCGCCTATACCGAGGAAAATTTCCTGCTGTATCCGGGTTTCTTTGTCCCCGCCGTAGAGGGCGGCGGTGATATTCCGGATATCCGGGGCGTTTTCATCAATGTTGGTGTCCAATAAGTAGAGGGAACTGCGGCCCACCTTTACTTCCCAAATCTGGGCGGTGGCTTGACGGCCCGCCAAATCCACGGTGATTTTAACGGGATTCCCGTCTTTGCCGGTTTTCCGCTCCACCGGCATATTGTACCAGTCGTTTTCGGGGTAGCTTTCCTGCTGGAACCCGTCGGCGTTGAGGTACTGCTTAAAATAACCCTGCCGGTACAAGAGCCCGACGCCCACCAGGGGAAGGCCCATGTCGGAAGAAGTTTTCATGTGATCGCCTGAAAGGATACCCAGGCCCCCCGAATAGATGGGGAGGGAAACATCCATGCCGTATTCCATGGAAAAATAGGCCACCACATCTTTCCGGCCGCCCCGGTACCAGGTTTCGCCTTTTTTGTACCGCTGAAACCGTTCGTATACTTCCTTCAGGGCCGCCAAATAGGAATCGTCCTGGGCGGCCTCGGCAAGCCGTTCCTGGCTGACCATCCCCAGGGTCCGTACCGGACTCTGCTGGGACTGGAGCCATGCGTCATAATCCAGCCTGATAAAAAGCTGAACCACATCAAAATTCCATGAAAGCCAGAGATTATTGGCTATCTCTTCCAGGGGCTTCAGGGAAGGGGGAAGCTTCGGCTTAACCGTGTATGTGGAAATATTCATAAAATTAAGCTTATGACGGCGGCACAGGAATGTCAACGGACCGCCAAAAAGCGGCGCGGACGGGGGCTACCGCAGTCCAAAACGCTCGGAAAGTTCCTTGAGGTGGCTGCCGATAAAAAGGGCGCCGTAACAGGTTAATACCGCCCCGATGGTGATTCCCACCGGGAGGAGGAAGGACATGCCCTCGGCGGCGGCCAGCCGGGTGAAATCCAATCCAAAAAAAGACGTGGAAAGGGAAAAAAGCATAATAAGGCCGGTAATTACCCACCGCCGGTAAGACACCTCGTCGGCGGCCGGTGCCCCGGTAAAAACTTCCCCAAATATATCATCCGCCTCAGGATACTCAGGCAGTTCGGCGGTTTCTTTCATAATTTGCGCCATCACCGGTTCTTCCAGATGGGGGGCGGGGGGCAAAAAATCGCTCTTGAGGATGTCCCGGGTTACCTCAAAACGCTCAACTTCCCGGGCGCAGTCGGGACAAAAAAACAGATGCGCCGCGATTCTGATCCGTAACAGAAAGGGCATGGATTCGCACCCTGAATACTCGTATACCTTATCCATAATGTCATAACAGTTCATCATACATCTCCTCAGGCAATTCCCTCCAGCTTCTCCCGCAGCAGTTTTTTCGCCCGAAACACATGGGACTTTATCGTATTTACCGGATATCCGGTAATTACCTCGATCTCCTGGTAGGACCGGTCGTAAAAAAAGAACAGATCCACGCAGATCCGGTACCGTTCGGGAAGATCCGCCAAGGCTTCCAGAACCGCTTCCCGGGCAGCGGAACGGAGAACCTTCCGCTCCGGCGTATCCTCGTCTTTGAGGACTTCCTCCTCCGCCAGACTCCGGTATTCCCGCCGCCGTTTTATCCCGTTCACCGCCGTATTATAGGCTATCTTGTAAAGCCAGGTTGAAAACCGGGACCGCCCTTCAAACCGGGGGAGGCTCCGGTATACTTTCAGAAACACTTCCTGGGTAAAATCGGAAGCGTCCTCGGAATTACGGAAAAAGCTCAACCCCATTCCGTAAACGGCCCGCTCATACCGTTTTACCAGAAGCCGGAACAGCTCTTTCTGCCCCGAGACGATCTGGCCGACGATCAGATGATCGCCGCCGCTTCCGGTTGAAGCATCGTCCTCCTGGATCATGCAGTTTTATTACCGCGCTTAATCCCATAATAACCCAAAAGGCCGGCTCCGGTGGAAAGGGGGATAATCCCGCCCAAAAGGCCGTAGGTGGCCCCCTGGATGATGATCAGGAACACGGTTAAGGAAACCCCGACGCAGCTTAACAGCAGGCCCGCGAGCAGGCTGAAGGAAAGGAGATCGAAATCCGGCCGGTTGTACTGCCCCGCCTTGATAAGCAGCGTCCGGCGCCGGTGGTCCCAGAGCAGGTAAAAAAATATTACCGCCGCCCCCATAACAATCCCCACCATAGGGATGATCGCGATAATTACCTGGGCGGCGGAGGAATACCCCTCGTTCATGATGTTCATGAAAACCGGCTCCTTTTAGCCAACGGGCTATAA
>JAISAN010000139.1 GCA_031266635.1 Treponema sp.
GGGTCAAAACTGATGGATTTATAGGCATCGTCCGCCACGGTGAGGTACTTGAGTTTGTCCAGGGCGTCCGACGCGTTGGAAACCAGTTCCCGCAGGAATATCTCCCGGTTTGAGTAGAGAGAATGGATGATCAGGTGCAGCAGCTGGCTGACCTCGGTCTGAAATTGGTGCTGTGCCATGAGAAAAGCTCCTTTGAGATTTTGTGTTGAAAACGGATTTCTTCACCTATAAAATACAAAATAATCCGGTCTGTGGCAAGGGAAAAGGTATACCGGGACATGGAGAAACTACAGCTTGACCTTGATGAGCGGGTAAGGCAGTATAATAGAGTTGTTCAGAAACTTCAGTTTCTGAACAACTTCCATTAAAAACGCAGTTTTGCAAGGCTTTAGCCTGAAAAACTGCAAGACTTGTGAAATCAACAACCGCGCGGCAGAGCCACACGGTTGTTGTTCTCATAAGGTATTGGTCTCGGGTTTAATATCCTTATAACCGCGGCAAAGCCGCGGGGTATTAAACCCTCGCCACGAATAACCAACCGGGTTATTGAACAAGTCTATTTTCTCACTTCTATTTGCGCGAGTTTTTCGTAATACCGGATTATGGCGCTGTGATCACTGGCCACCATACCGTCAACCTTGAGGGCCTGGAGCGTTTCCATCACCGCCGCGGTCAAGGGAACCGGAACGCCGAGTTTGTGGGCCGTATCCAGGGCGTTCTGTAAATCCTTGATGTGGAGTTCAACGCGGAAACCGGGCTTGAAGTTGCCGTCCAGGATCATGGGAATCTTGGCGTTCATCACCGTGGAACCGGCGAGCCCGCCCTTAATGGCGTCAAAAACCTTGACCGGATCGACCCCCGCTTTAGCGGCCAGGACAAAAGCTTCCGAAACCGCGGCGATATTAAGGGCCACCACGATCTGGTTGGCCAGCTTGGTGATATTACCGCTGCCAATGTCTCCCACCAGGGTAACGGAAGACCCCATTTTCTCCAGAATGGGCTTCACCGTATCAAAACTTTTTTGATCCCCCCCAACCATGATCGCCAGAGTACCGTCCACCGCCTTTGGTTCACCGCCGGAAACCGGGGCGTCAAGGAAGGCCGCCCCTTTTGCCTTCAGGGCCTCCTCCACTTCCCGGGAAGCCGCGGGGGCGATGGAACTCATGTCCACCACAATTTTACCCGGGCCGATCCCCTCAATAACGCCGCCGGGGCCGAGGATGGCCTCCTTCACATGGGGAGAGTTGGGCAGCATGGTGATCACCACATCGCTTTTAGACGCCGCTTCTTTGTTGGAAGACGCCCCTTCGGCGCCCAGGGCGACAAGGTCGTCAAACTTGGCAAATTTATCATATACCGCCAGTTTGTATCCGGCCTTAATCAGGTTTTTGGACATGGGCCGGCCCATAATCCCCAGTCCGATAAATCCAATGGTCATCGTATTTCTCCTTATTCGCAGTAGAGGTCTAATACCCCGCCCTTCAAGCGGGGAGGTTCATTTTTTCAGGGCTTTTTTTACTGCCCGGTAAATAAAATCGCTTGAAAGGCCGTAATGATCCAGCAGTTCCCCGTAGCTGTGGGCCGATGTTCCGAACTGATCCTCAATGCCGATCTGCTCGAAGGGTACGTTCACTTCCCCCATAAGGAGGGATGCGATTCCGCTGCCAAGCCCGCCGATTTTGTTCGCCTCTTCGGCGGTAATAATCGCCTTCCTGCCCGCGGCGTATTTCAGCGCCTCTTCCCTGAGCAGGGGCTTTAGGGTGCTGACATTTATTACCTGAACATCAAGCCCCTCTTTTCGCAGCTCTTTGACGGCCTCTACGGACTGCGACACCATTACGCCGGTGGCGAAGATGACGGCCTCCGCGTCAGCGGAATCATAACCGGGAACGGGGTACATCTTGCCAATTTGGTACTCCCCGCCGGGGGCCGTATAAACGGGGAGGTCGTTCCGGTTCACCCGGATATATACCGGCCCCTGGCAGGAAATCATCAGGGCCATCATCTTCTGCAGCTCCACCGCGTCAACGGGGTTCAGGACCGTCATATTGGGAATGGCCCTGATAATGTTGGCGTCTTCTATTGACTGATGGGTCTTGCCGTCCCCAAAATCCGAAAGACCGCAACTGGAACCGCAGATTCGTACATTCGCTTTTGGTATGGCGATGGAACAGCGGATCTGATCGTAGGCCCGGCCCGATGCAAATACCGCGAAGGTGCTGTAAAAAGGTATTTTCCCCGCCAGGGCCAGCCCGGCGGAAACGGAGGCCATATTCTGCTCCGCAATCCCCATCTCAAAATAACGGCTGGGGAAAAGTTCCTTAAAAAAACAGGACATGGTGGATTTTCCCAGGTCCGCTTCCAGTACCACCACATTTTCATTTTGTCTGCCCAATTCAACCAGCATATCGCCATAGGCCTTGCGGAGGCTGGCTGTTTTCGGGGAAGCCGCGTTTTCCATAGTTATATCCCTGCCTTTATAAGATCCAGTTCTTCCAGAGCCTGCTGATAGATCTCCTGGGTAAAAACGCCGTTATGGTAAGCCGCGTTCCCTTCCGCAAAGGAAAAGGATTTCCCCTTGATCGTATCAAGAATAATCACCGACGGCTTCCCTTTGACCGCGGCCGCTTTTTCTACCGCCTCAAGGATCTTTTCGATATTATGGCCGTCTGTATACAGCACATTCCAGCCGAAACCGGCCCATTTTTTGTCCAGATCGGGGATATTAAAAATGTCTTTTGTGGTTCCGGTGGCCTGAACCTTGTTCCAGTCGATAAAAGCGGTCAGATTATCCACCCGGAAATTAGCCGCCGCCATAGCCGCTTCCCAGAGCTGGCCTTCGGACTGTTCACCGTCGCCCATGATAACGTAAACCCTGGCGGGGCTTTTATCCAGCCGGAGGGCCAGGGCCATACCCAGGGAAATAGATAAACCCTGCCCCAGGGAGCCGGTAACCGCCTCAATACCGGGGACCGACAGGTCGGGGTGGCCCTGGAGGAGGCCGTTCAGGGTTTTTATCCGTTTCAGTTCCTCCCGGGGGAAACAGCCCTTTTCACAGAGGGCGGCGTATTGGATCAGCGCCGCGTGCCCCTTGGAAAGAACCAGCCGGTCCCGGCCGGGGTCATCCAAATGACCGGCACTGAAATTCATTACATGGAAATACAAGGCCGCCATAGTCTCCGCCAGCGAACTTGATCCGCCCAGATGCCCCGCCACCCCCACCCCGATCATCTCCAGCAGATCGTAGCGCAATTGCAGGGCGGTTTGCTCCAGCTTTTTTTTCTCACCAGGATTAATCATTATACGCTCCAGACTTGTTAGTCATGTTATATTAGCAATATATATGTCCTTTGTCAAATAGCTGTTCGGAAAATTCAGTTTTGCGGGTTTTCAACCGCTTTTTCCGAAATTGGCTTGGTAGACAAGAACCCAAAGCTCGGTGTATGTTAAAATATGTATCTATAAAAAAGGAATGATATGCATGGCATTGAAAAAATAAAAACTGAATCTCTCCGATCCCAGGTTTACAGTAAGTTGAAAGAGCAGCTTATGCGGGGAACCTGGAAAGAAGGGGAAAAACTCCCCTCGGAACATGAATTATGCGGGATGTTTGGGGTAAGCCGGGTAACGGTCCGGGGGGCCCTGCAGCAACTGGAGATTCTGGGGCTGGTGGAGACCAAACACGGGGGCGGAACCTTTGTAAAAAGCTTCTCCCCCGTAGAAAGCGTTGACTCATTGCATCCCCTGATGCGGATTCAAAAAAATCAGGATCTGATAACCGTTCTGGAGTACCGGAAGATCATCGAAAAGGGCATTATTGGCATTGCCCTGGGAAAAATAGAACCGGAAGATATTGCCTTCCTGGAAGAAACCTATACCGCTATGGTACAGGATACCGATCTTGGTTACACCAAAGCGGATCTGGCCTTTCACAACCGGCTGGCCGAAATAACCCGGAATTCGATCATCATCAAGGTTCATGAGTTTATTGACGGTATCCTTTCCTCCGCCATGAACGATATTGTACACATTCTGGGCCGGAATATCGGGCTTACCTATCACCGGAAAATTATTGACGCCCTGAAACGGGGGCATAAGGATGAATGTGAGGCCCTGATGGAAGAACATATCGGAGAAACGATCCGGGCGATTCAGCGGAACAGGGCCCCTGAAGATTCGCTACGGTAATTTGCCCCCTGGGGAGCTTGTGTTTTCCCCGGAGTTTGGCGGAGCCGGAACTACCGTTTATCCGCCGCTGATGAACAGCCGCATTCCCCCGGCACGGGGATAGGGTATTCCCCGGTAAAGCAGCCCAGGCAGTAGCCTCCCTGGTTCCCGCAGCCCGGAGGGTCCAGGGATTCCAAAAGGCCCTCCACGGAAATAAAGGCCAGGCTGTCCGCCCCCAGGGAGGCGCGGAGTTCGCCGATGCTGGAACCGTTGCTGATCAGGTCCCGCCGGTGGGGGGTGTCGATGCCGAAGTAGCAGGGGAAGCGGACCGGCGGGGAACAGATCCGGATATGCACTTCCTTTGCCCCGGCATCCTTCAAAATGGACACCAGATGGCGGCTGGTGGTTCCCCGGACTATGGAGTCGTCGATAACCACCACCCGTTTGTCCTTCACTTCGCTTTGGATCACAAAATGTTTGATCGACACCGTCCGTTCCCGGACGGCCTGATCCGGGGCGATGAAGGTGCGGCCTATGTACTTGTTTTTGACAATCCCCATGCCGAAGGGAGTGCCGGTGGCCCTGCCGTAGCCGATGGCCGCGGGGATGCCTGAGTCGGGGACGCCGATGACCAAATCCGCCGCTACCGCCGATTCCCTGCCGAGGATCTCCCCCGCCCGGATCCGGGAGCCGTACACATCGATTCCGTCGATCACGCTGTCCGGCCGGGCGAAGTAGACATATTCAAAAGAACACACCGCCCGCCGGGTTTTTTCGCTGAAGCTGAACGACAGCACCTGTTCCCGGCTGATGATCACCACTTCCCCCGGCTCAATATCCCGGACGAATTTTCCCCCCGCCGCCTCAATGGCGCAGGACTCGCTGGAGAGGATCCATCCCCCTTCCACCTGCCCCAGGCACAGGGGCCGGATACCGTTGGGGTCCCGGGCCCCCACCAAGGCGTCTTCGGTCAGGACCACCAGGGCGTAGGAACCTTTGATAAACTGGATCGTATCGGTCAGGGCCCGTTCAAGCCCTTTTTTGTAATTTTTGGCGATCAGGTTGACGATGACCTCGCTGTCGCTGGAGGAGGTAAAGCCGATTCCCGCATCCTCCAGAAGTTCCCGGACCACATCGGCGTTAGTGAGGGTGCCGTTGTGGGCCACCGCGATGGAACCCAGTTTGAAACGGCTCACAAAAGGCTGGGCGTTTTCAATAACGCTGGAACCGCGGGTGGAGTACCGGACATGGCCCACCGCGGCGGGACCCCGCAGGGAGGAAAGGGTCTCGGGGCTGAAAACTTCTCCCACCAGGCCCATCCCCTTTCTTACCTCGATATTTTTGCCCGCCGCGGCCGCGATCCCCGCGCTTTCCTGGCCCCGGTGCTGCAGCGAAAAAAGCCCGTAATACACCAGGGGGGCGGCGTCTTGCCCGCTTTCTTTCAGAAGAACGCCGAACACACCGCACTCCTCATGAAGGGCGTCGTCTTCATAAATAAACGGGCTGGCCGCGCTTTCTTGTCCGGTATCCGGGTTTGTCATGCTGTTCCCGTCAACCTATGCGGTTCAGTATCTCAACATAGGCTTCCTTCACGCTCCCCAAATCCCGGCGGAACCGGTCCTTGTCGAGTTTTTCATTGGTTTTAGCGTCCCAGAAACGGCAGGTGTCCGGGGAGATTTCATCCGCCAGCACCAGTACGCCGTTATTCCGGGGCTCCGCGGCCCCCGCGGTTCTGCCGAATTCGAGCTTAAAGTCGATGAGTTTGATCCCCCGATCAAGAAAAAAGGCGGAGAGAATCTGGTTCACCCTGAAGGTGAGGGTCTTTATTTCTTCGATCTCCGCGAAAGTGGAAGCGCCGATGGCCACCGCGTGGTAGTCGTTGATCAGGGGGTCCCCCAGGCTGTCGTTCTTGTAGGAAAGTTCAAAAACCGTGGTTTTGAGGGGGGTCCCTTCGGCAAGGCCCAGCCGTTTGGCCATGGAACCGGCGGCGACGTTGCGGACAATCACCTCCAGGGGGACAATATTGACCCGCCGGCAGATCATGTCCCGATCGCCGGACCGGGCGACAAAGTGGGTGGGGACCCCGGATTGTTCCAGCAGTCCCAGAAGCCCCGAGGCGATCTTGTTGTTCATGATCCCCTTGTCTTCGATCTGTCCCTTTTTTTCGCCGTTAAAGGCGGTGGCATCGTCTTTATAATGGATGATCACCAGGTCATCCCGGGGGGAGCCGTCGGGGTTTGCCGCGGCGTAAACTTTTTTCGCCTTGCCCTCGTAGAGTTCCGCTCCCCGCCGTACAGCCGTGGGATCAAGGCCTTCATATACGCTCATAAAACCGCTCCTTCGTTTTCTTTTTGAAAGTCCGCTTTCATTTTTGTCCGAAAATCCACAAGCTTTTTACGCAGTTCCGGGTATTTCAGCGCGAGAATTTGACAGGCCAGGTAGGCGGCGTTGGCTCCGTTGTCGATTCCCACCGCGGCCACGGGGATTGGCCGGGGCATCTGCACGATGGACAAAAGCGCGTCCAGCCCGCCGAGCCCCCCGGAGGCGACAGGCACGCCGATAACGGGAATCAGGGTCCGGCTGGCAATCACCCCCGGCAGGTGCGCCGCCAGCCCCGCCCCGGCAATAATCACCTCGGTTCCCGCGGCCTCCAGGGTCTGCAGGGTTTCCTCCAGCAGTTCCGGCACCCGGTGGGCGGACAAAATGTGGGACGTATAGGAAACGCCGAAATCCGCCAGCACCCCGGCGGCCTTTTTCATAAGCGGCGCGTCCGATTTTGAACCGTAGATAATGGCGGCCTTCATGCCCTGCCCTCCCGGTGGTAGATGAGCCGGTTTCAAAACCGGTCATTTTGAAACCGCCCCGGATGTCAAAAATTTAGCATTTTCGGGAGGGGGTGGACAAGTAGCCGGTTCTTTACCACAGGTAGAGTTTTCCCTGGTCGCTGATGAAACCGGCGGAGGTGAAGGCCGCAGCGTATCTGCTTTGGGCGGCGGGTTTGCCGTTGATTTTTTCGATGACCAGTTTTTTTTCGGGGTGAACCGTCCGGCGGCGCGGTATGCCGGAGAAGGCGGCGAGTTCCTCCAGGGCGGGATCATCCGGGGGGATAAAGACCGCCAGATCCTTCCCGCCCCGGCCGGAAACCGCGATAAGCTCCTGCCCCCGGAAGCAGAGCCGGGATGCGGCGGTCCGGGCGGGGAAGCGGGGGTCAAGGCCGTCGATGTTCAGCCCCGCGGGGCTGGCGGGGTCCGCGGCGTTCATCCAGTAAAGCCCCCCGAATTTTTCCGCCTCCTCAAGTTCGGTGATGATCCGGGGGGAGGCGAATTGCAGTGAATTAATGCCAGAAAAGAAACGGCCCGCCGCCAGTTCTCCGGCCAGTTCCATTCTCCGCATACAGGGAAGCAGCCGGGACCAGGAAAGGGGGTTGTTTTCCGCCGTGAAAAGGGCTTCCCGTTCCAGCAGAGGCCGGCAGAGGACGCCCCAGCGTTCAAGGAGCAGCCGGACCCGGTCCCGGTTCAGTTCTTCATCATCCAGCAGATCCGGGGGGCCTTCATAATCGGGGACGATGGAAAACCATGTTCCCCCCACCGGCGCGCCGGTCCGCCATTTTTCCCGGAGGGCCCGGGGAATATGCCGGCGAATCCGGCCATACCCCCGGGGAACCGGCTCTTCCCGCGCGTTAATGTCCTGAGTCCGGGCTGTTTCACGGTACGCGAATCCCCCCTCAATGCCCCGGCGGACCGGCTCCCAGGAATCGGCGGAAAGGCGGGCCTGCCAGACTTCCCGCCAGAGAATTTCCGCGCAGGCCCCGTTGTCCACGCCGGGGCTCGCTGCGCCCAGAGCTTCTTTTATCGCCCAAAAATCCCGGGGCCGGTCAAAGAAACCGGCCTCCAGGCCCGGCGGCCCCTCCCCGCGATCTTCCGGCAAAACCAGTTCCGTGTCTTCGGGACTGCAAAAACCACCCCGCTCCCTGCCCCGGCCGTACCACAGAAGTTTCCCGTCCCGGATTTCCCGGTCGAGAATTTCAGGGCCGTAACCGGGGCTGCGGGCGGGGAAAAATTCGGTTTCCCAGAGTTTCACCGGGGCGGTGAAGCAGGCGAGAACCTTCCAGGGCGCGGCGTTTCCTCCGGCGGGCCCGGTTCCGGCCAGACCCTGACGCAGGGCGAGGAAGGGAACCAGCAGGGCCGCCGGCCGTTCTTTAACCGCCGGCCGGTGTTTTTTACGGGCCAGCCTGAGCAGGAGGTCCAGGTTTTCCCGGTCACAGAATAAATTGTCTCCGCCGTGGATCGGGCCGCCGGGGCCGTCCGTTCCTTCGAGCTGAACGCCGCCAACAACTTCTTCCGCTTCGATAAGGGCATCCGCCGCGTCCCCGGCTTCCGCTTCCGTAACCCCGAACACTTCGCGGATCCGGGAAAGGGAGATGGGGCCTTCGTACCGGAGCCAGGGCCCCAGAAAGTTCAGCGTTTCCCGTTCCCAGTCTTCGTGCCAGTCCCGGTGAACCATGACGGGCAGCGCCGGTTTTCTGTTTTCCGGGGGAAGCCCCCGGGCGGCCGGTTTCCCGAGGGGGCCGATCCGGTTCCCCAGACCGGGGTCTTCCGCAAGCTTTTGCCGGAGCGTTTCCGGCAGGGCCTTGACCAGTATTTCCCATTCGTCCAGGGGGATGGCGATCCGTTCCTTCACCCATTCGGCCAGAGCCGTCTCGTCCTCCGGTGCCCAGCCGGGAATCTCCCGCCGGAGCCGGGAACGGAAGTTCTCAACCAGGGCGGGGGAAAGTTTTGGCCGCCGCCCCGCTTCTCCCAGAGCTTCCTCGATAACCCGGTCGGAAAGGGAGCGGGAACTGTTCCGCAGATCCGGGCGTTCATCGTATTCGTACATGAGGACGTTTGTTTCCTGACGGACCAGATCCCGGGAGAAGGGGCTGGGCGTATGGGTGCGGAAAAAAGACAGGGCCACAGCGCCGTCCCGGAGACGGCCGGCCAGTTCCCGGAAACCCGCCATGTCAAAGGTGTCCCGGAGGCAGGTCCGCCAGGCTTCGGCGCTGACCGGAAATTCTTCTTCCCCTGCCGCCGCGTCAAAGAGCCGTTTGGCCCGCTGGCGCATGATCCACAGGGGGGTCCGTTTTCCGAAGCCCGCCCGGGGAAGGAGGAGGCTCCGTTCCGCCGCTTCCCGGAAACTGGCGCCGAAAATTCCTGAAGATTCCAGCCGTTTCCTGAAAAGCCGTTCCCCCCGGCAGATGCCGCCGCCGCCGTCCTCATCCAGCGCCAGAAGGCTCTCCCGGATCAGGGTTTCCGGGACGGTTTCGGCAAACCGGGGTATCAGGAGCAGGATGCCGTTATCATCACTGTATGCCTCCGCCCGGAGGCGGAGTTTTTCCTCGATATATTGCGCAAGGGCAAGACCCAGGGGATAATTCACCGCCCCGCCCCGGAAGCTGTGAATGACGGCGGAATAAAAATCGCCCCTGCTTTCCCCGGAATCGATGATCTCCGCCGTTATGAGCCCGCTGCCCGCCAGCGGAACCGCTCCCTGGGCCCGCTTTTGGGAATCGAGAAATTCGTTCAGGGCCGACTGCCAGCTCTGATCGCCGGGAGTCTTCTCCGGCGGCGCCGGGTCAAGGGGCGGGCAGAGTTCCTCCCCGGCCTTATAACGGTCGAGGATGGCAAGGAGCCGCCGCGCCAGTACGGGACTGCGAAACATGGCATCGGCTTTCCAGAAGGGAATGTAGTTCACCGGCTTTTCCAGCGGGGCGGCCTCTACCGCCTCGGGCCCGATGGAGAGAATCCGCCAGCCCCGGCTTCCAAAGTCAAAACAGTCCCCGATCCGCCGTTCCCAGACAAATTCCTCGTCCAGTTCGCCGATTTTGGTCCCGTCGGAAAGCCGCAGGGAATAAAGCCCCCGGCTGGCGATGACCCCGCCCGACGAGTAGAGAATTTGAAGGGTTCCCGGCGCGGCTTCAATTTCCCCGGTCTGCCGGTCCAGATACAAACGGGGCTTCAGTTCCCGGAACCGCTTCCAGGTTCCGGGCCCCGCTGTTTTTTCCCGGCCCTTATCGCCGGTAGAACTAACGCTTGCCGCGTTACCATCGGGAGAACTAACGCCGGCAGCGTTACCGATGGCAGCGTTACCGCCGCTTCCGTATCCGGCCAGCATATTGATACAGGAATCGAAGGAAAAACGGCTGAGGCCCCGGAACACATAAAAGCCCCGCAGGAGTTCGTAAAGTTCGTCCGCAGTCCGCTTTTTTTCCACACAGAGGGCGAGGATGATCTGGGCCAATACATCCAGGGGATCTTGTACCGGCCGGGTTTCTTCGATATCCCGCGCGTCCACCGCTTCCCCGAGGGCCGCGGCGAGAAGCAGGTCCATTCCGTGAAACGGGAAAAGCCGCCCCCGGCTGATCCGCCCCACTCCGTGGCCCGAACGGCCGATCCGCTGGAGGGCCTGGGATACGGAGCCGGGGCTCCCCGCGAGGATCACCTCGTCCACGCTGCCGATGTCGATCCCCAGTTCCAGCGAAGCGGTGGCCACCACACAGGGCAGAGTTCCGTCCGCCAGACGCTGTTCCACCGCCCGGCGCAGTTCTTTTGAGAGGGAGCCGTGATGGGTATAGGCGACGATTTTTTCCGCCCGCTGGTTCAGAAGGAAACAGAGCCGTTCCGCCCGCCGCCGGGAATCGGTAAAAACCAGCGTGGTATGGTTCACCCTTATGAGTTCCAGTATCCGGTCCACCAGAAGCCCGTAGCGCTTTCCGTACCCCGCAGCGGCAAAGCCGGGAATATTACCGGAGCCGGGATCGGTTTCACCGGCGGAGATGCCGGCGGCGGGATCATCCGGCAGGGGGCCGGGAAAGTCAACCAGCAGTTCTATGTTCTTTTCCGCCTGAGGGGCGGCGATACGGACCCTGCGGTTCAGGCCCCCCACAAATTCCGCCGCCGCCTCCGGGGGCCGTATGGTGGCGGAGAGGCTGATCCGCTGAAACTCTCCGGCAATCAGGGAAAGCCGGTCGATCTGGCAGGAAAGAAAACTCCCCCGCTTGTTTCCCAGAACGGCGTGAATCTCGTCGAGGATCAGGTATCGCACCGTGGAGAGGGCCAGCCTGCCCCGGGGGTTGAGCAGGAGAATCGCCAGGCTTTCCGGGGTCAGGGCGAGGATGGAAGGGGGATGAAGCAGAAACCGCCGCCGCTCCGCCTGGGGGGTGTCCCCGGAACGGGTCTCCACCCGGATCGCCGGAAAAGGCAGGCCGGCCTTTTCAAATTCAGCGGCGACGGCCGCCAGGGGTTCCCGCAGGTTCCGCCGGATATCCTCGTTCAGCGCCTTGAGGGGCGATACATACAGAACCGAAAGTTTGTCCGCGGGGTAGGTCCCTTCGGCAAAACGGGAAAGGCAGGCCAGAAAAGCGGTAAGGGTTTTCCCGCTCCCCGTAGGCGCCAGGGCCAGCACATGGTCCCCCGCCTCGATCAGGGGCCAGGCTTCCGCCTGCACCGCCGTGGGCTTCCCGTAGGTTTTGCTAAACCAGGAGCGGATCAGGGGATGAAAAGAAGACGGCAGATCGTCCCGGGTCATATTTCACTATCCTGCGGAAATGAGTATTAGCCCCAACCACGAATGAATTCCCCCTCCCCTACTCCACCGTCACCGATTTCGCCAGGTTCCGGGGCTTGTCGGGGTCCAGGCCCCGGAGGACCGAACAGTAATAGGCGTAAAGCTGGGAGGGGATCACCGACAGCATGGGAGAGAGGCTGTCCAGGGTCCGGGGAATCCGGAAAATCTCATCGGCGGTTTCGTTGAAATAATCCGTGTCTTCCCAGGTAATAACCACGGCGCTGGCTCCCCGGGCCTTCACTTCTTTGATGTTGGAATCCATTTTGTCGAACAGGGATTCCTGGGTACAGATGGCCGTTACCAGGGTGGATGTATCCACCAGCGCAATGGGGCCGTGTTTGAGTTCCCCGGCGGCGAAGGCCTCCGAATGGGTGTAGCTTATCTCCTTAAGTTTCAGGGCGCTTTCAAGGCTGACCGCGTAGTCAAACAGGCGGCCCATAAAAAAGGCTTTACTTTTGTTGAACTGGAGGGACGCGAAACGCTGGATATTTTCCCGGTTTGCCAGAACCAATTCGGCCTGGGCGGGAATTTTTTCCAGGGCCGTTATGGCGGCGGCCAGTTCCTCCGGCTTGATTGTTTTGCGGAGCAGGCCGAACTGGAGGGCGATGAGGTAGAGACACATAAGCTGGGTGGTAAAGGCCTTGGTGGACGCCACAGCGATCTCCGGGCCCGCCCAGGTGTACATCACCAGGTCCGCTTCCCGGGCCAGGGTGGAGCCTACCACGTTAGTAATGGCGATGATCCGGCCGCCGTTTTTCCGGGCCAGCCGCATGGCCGCCAGCGTGTCGGCGGTTTCCCCCGACTGGCTGATGATGATGAAAATGTCATGGGGATCCAGGAGGGGGTTCCGGTAGCGGAACTCGGAAGCCACGTCTACCGCCACGGGGATCCGGGCGAAATGCTCGAAGGCGTATTTCCCGATAACCCCCGCATGCCAGGCGGTTCCGCAGGCGGTGATCACCACCCGCCGGGCCTCCGCCCAGGATGCGTCAAAACCAATCTCCTCCAGGTTGATGCTCCGGCTTCCATCCGCCCCGGTTTTAATCCGGGCCCGGAAGGTATCGGTCAGGGCTTTAGGCTGTTCATGGATTTCCTTGAGCATAAAGTGTTCAAAACCGCTCTTTTCCGCGGCCGCGGCGTCCCAGTCCACATGGTATTTTTCCTTCTGGCGGGCCTCTCCGTCCTCGTCGTAAAAATCAATATGATCCCGGTGTAAAACGGCGATCTCCCGGTCATCCAGATAATACACGTCCCTGGTATGTTCCAGCAGGGCGGGAACATCCGAGGCAATCAGGGTTTCCCCCCTGCCGGCCCCCACCACCAGGGGGCTTTCCTTTCTGACCGCGATGATCCGGTCCGGCTCCGCTTCGCAGATAATCCCCAGTGCGTAAGAACCCTCCAGTTTTTTGAGGGTTTCAATCACCGCCCGCAGAAGATCTCCCCGGTAATAAAAATTGATCAGGTGGGCCGCCACTTCCGTATCGGTGTCGCTGCGGAATTTGACGCCCTGTTCCTTCAGCCAGGACCGGAGCCGGGCGTGGTTTTCGATGATGCCGTTATGCACCACGGCGATTTTGCCGGATACATCGGTGTGGGGATGGGAATTGATGTCCGAAGGTTCCCCGTGGGTTGCCCAGCGGGTATGGCCGATCCCCATAGTCCCGGCCAGAATACCGTCTGCCAAATCCGGGGCCGCCTTTTCTTCCAGCTTTTTCAGGGCCCCCTTGGACTTGCGGATTATCAGGCCCGCCTTCCCCCATACCGCGATCCCCGCCGAATCGTACCCCCGGTACTCCAGCCTTTGGAGCCCCCGAAGCAGGATAGGCGCCGCCTCTTCGTTGCCGATGTATCCGACTATGCCGCACATATCTGTTAGTACGTTACCACGGCGGCGTGAAATACCAGGGGCACGGAGCCGGTATTTTTGATGCTGTGGAACGCGCCGTTCCCGGTGATCATCGCGTCCCCGGCGGTAACCGGAATATCCCTGCCGCTGTCGTTCACCACGCCGCTGCCGGAAAGAATGAGATAATACTCCGTTTCCGAATCGTGTTTGTGGGGGCCGATAGACGCGCCGGGAGGCAGGGTCATTTCCGCCAGCATCCTGATGTTTTTTTCCTGTTCACAGTCCACAAGGTAGGTAAGGGAAGTGGTTCCCTCGCCATCCCGCATTTTTTCTTTTTTTTCGCTCTTCATTTCGTTCCGGTGAATTACCATATCAGTCCTCCATAAAGACTAGATTAACGGTTCGTATCGTATCATACCATGCTTCCGGGTAAGAATATAGATCATTTGCCCAAAAACATTGACAATGAATGTATGGATGAATTTCTGGCGCGCCTGTTTTTTGGCAACCCGGTAAAAGAGTGGCTTACCGCCCTTGCCTATATTTTGGGAGGACTGGCCGCGGGGAAGCTCCTGGCCCTCATTATCGCGGGACTTGCCGGGAGGCGCCGCAAAAAAGAGGATCGGTCTGTGAACCCGTCTTTGGTGAATTCCATCCTCAAGCCCCTGACCGTGTTTTTTTTCCTCTGCGGCGCGGCGCTGGGCATACGGGACCTCCATTTCCCCGCAGCCGCCGGGCTTTGGATTGACCGGGCCCTGGATTCTCTGTTTATCGCCGTCATCGCCTGGGCGCTGGGGAGGATTGCGGACGCGGCGATCCTCCGGTATATGCCCCGGCTGGGCCGTCCGGGGAAACATGAACCCCGTCTACAGCCCCTGCTCCGTAAACTGCTCAAAACCCTGACGGCGGTAATCGCCGCCGTCTTGATCCTCCGTACCCTGGGTTACAACATCAGCGCCCTGCTGGCAGGTCTTGGCATTGGGGGGGCCGCGGTGGCGCTGGCCTCCAAAGATACCCTCTCCAACATTTTCGGCTCCATCACGGTTTTTATGGACAAACCCTTCCGCATTAACGACCGGATCAAAATCGGCGATTACGACGGTGTGGTAACCGAGATGGGGCTCAGAACTTCCCGGCTGCGGACGCTGGAAAACCGGATGGTTTCCGTTCCCAACAGCCTTTTTGCCTCTACTCCTATTGAAAACATCAGCGCCGCCCCGAATGTCAAAGTTACCCAGACCATCCGGTTCCGGGGGGACAATGGCAGCGAAAAAATCGCCCTGGGGATCGATATTCTCCGGGAGATAGGGGCCTCCGCGGAGGGGCTGGAAGGCGGTTCTGTGGCAGGGTTGACATCGACGGGGGGATTCATCTGTCAGGCGAGTTTCACCTATTTTATTTCCAAAAAGGCAGTTTATATGGATACGGTAAACCGGGTAAACCTGGAAATTCTCCGCCGTTTTGAAGAAGCGGGGATCCGGCTGGTATGACCGGCCGCAGAAAGGCCCCCGGCCAGGCCGTTCCCCGGCCCCTGCTGCTCCTGTACCGGTTTCTGCTGGCGCTGGCCCTTATGCTGGGGGTCCTCATTCTGGGGGGAAGCCTCTATGCGGTATTCCGGGGTTCCGGCGGGGCCGGGAGCCAGGCGGCCGCCGGGAACAGAACCGGGCCGGAGGAAACGGAAGAGCCGGGGACAGATATTTTCACCGGTATCGGCCGCCTGAGGATACCCCTTGCCGCACCGGGAAACGGGGATACCGGCGGGACGGGGAGCGAAAGGGCCGCCCTCGTTTTGTCCATCGTTTTTCCCTACCCGGTCCGGGACCGGGCCTTTACCGAGGAGCTGAATTCCCGGGCAGGGGACTTCCGCCGGATTGCGCGGGAGTACTTTTCCGCCCGTTCCGCGGATGAACTCCGCGCTACGGATGAAAAAAACATGAAGGCCGATCTGCTCCATGCCTATAACGCGGTTCTGCGGCTGGGAAAAATCGAAACCCTCTATTTTAACGATCTTCTGTTTTTCGAATAGTATGTCGAAACACGAAGGCGGGTTCCTGGGTATCAGCCCCCCCTGCGAATGAACCGGCCGGGGCCGGAATTGCAACCGGTCTCCCCTTTTGACGTCTAAACTAGACGAAATGGTAAAGAAAGTCTTATAGTAGACTTGTGAAATAACCCGGTTGGTTATTTCACAAGTCTTGCGGTTTTTCAGGCTAAAGCCTTGCAAAACTGCGTTTTTAATGGAATTTGTTCAGAAACTGAAGTTTCTGAACAACTCTAATAGAGAATGAATTCCCGTCCTGAAGCTCCCCTGTGGGCGGGCGAGCGGGTTTTTGGGGATTAGACCCCGCTGCGAACAACACCGTTTACAGCCCCTTGTGGCTGGAAGGAGCCGGTTATCTATGGATCAGGGATATTCCTCTGCCGCACAGGTACTTATTGCGGTCATTCCCATGGTGGGGATTGTGATGGGAGCAGCGGTGATTTTTTTCTACCTGCTCTGGAACCACCGGCGCAGGACCCTGCTCATTAAAACCGGCCAATACCGCAAGCCCGATTTTGACCTGCTCTCCTTCAGTCTGCTCGCAGGCCTGTTGTTAACCTGCGTCGGGCTTGCCTTGACCATATTCCTGTCCATAGTGCAGGGGGCAAATTATGGCCTTTTGGGCGGCCTCATCCCCCTTTCAATCGGCGCCGGCCTTTTAGCTTATTACAAGATCAAACGCGGCGACAGTGCTGCATGACCGGGAAAGACAGCACGTTTACAGGAAGCGATGAGGACCGGCTGATCGTCAACCGGATTATCGCGGGGCAGAAAGAACTATTCCGGCTTTTGGTGGAACGGCATGAGCGGGCTGTATACGGAATGGGCCTGAGCTTTTTCCGCAACATGGAGGATGCCGCGGATTTTACCCAGGAGGTATTCCTCAAGTCCTACCGGAGCCTTTCCCGTTTTGAGGGGCGGTCCCGGTTTTCGACCTGGCTTTACAAGATCGCCTATAATACGGCGGTCAACGGTATCAGGCGGCAAAAAGAATACCGCAGCCTGGCGGAGGAGGAGAATCTCAAAGACGAGGATACCCCGGAACGGAAACTGCTTCGTTCCGCCGCCCGCGAAGCGGTGCTGGAAGCCCTGGCGGATCTTCCTGCCCGGTACCGGATCTGTGTGGACCTGTTCTTTTTTTATGACCGGTCCTATCAGGAGATAGAGCTTATTACCGGATACCCGGTAAATACGATTAAGTCCCATGTATTCCGGGCAAAAAAACTGCTGCGGGAAAAACTGGAGGGGCTTACTTAAGGAGATTGGTATGACCTGTCACGAGATTATGGATAAGATATACGAGGGAGAACCAATGCCCCTGTTACTTCGGATACAGATCGGCATCCATCTCTTTTTCTGTCCCGACTGCGCCCAGGAAGCGGAACGTTTTGAGGTAACCAGAGATATTCTTAAAAATGATTTCTTTCCCCCCGCCCCCGGCATCCAGAAACCGGTGATGCTGCAAATTATGAAGGAGGCCGCCGGAACCGCGGCGGATGAAGAATCCGGCGCGCTCGATGATTTTCCGGCCCCCGTGGAGGGCATATCCTTCCGGAGCTGGGTCATTACGGGCATCATCGTACTGCTGTCCCTTTCCACTTCTTTTTTGGGGCTGGATTTTGGCCGCCTCGCCGCTTCGGAAGGGATGTCCTTTCTCCTTCCCATAGGGATCACTATCGGCGCCGCGCTGACCTGTTATGGCGCCCTTTTTATCGGCAGCCACCTCAAGGAACTTTCTGAACGTTTCGGGCTGCGTTAGTTTTTACCTGCCGGGCTGCCGGGCAAGCATACCGGGCATCCGTTGACAATCCTCCCCCTCCATCATAAGCTTATTATTATGAATATCTCCACATATACAGTTAAGCCAAAATTGCCTCCAGCCCTGAAGCCGCTGGAGGAAATTGCCAATAACCTCTGGCTTTCATGGAATTTTGACGCGGTTCAGCTTTTTATCAGGCTGGATTATGATGCGTGGCTCCTGTCCCAGCAGAGCCCGGTACGGACCCTGGGCATGGTCAGCCAGGAGCGGCTTGCCGAGACTGCCCGGGATGATTCCTACCTTGCGGCCCTCAAAGAAGTACATGAACGGTTTCAGCGGTATAAAAAAGGCGAAACCTGGTATAAGGGCAGCCGGAAAGATGTGGTAGCCTATTTTTCAATGGAATACGGCATGGATGTTTCCCTTCCCATTTATTCAGGGGGCCTGGGAATTCTTTCGGGAGATCACATGAAGACATCTTCCGATATGGGCCTCCCGCTGGTGGGTATCGGGCTCCTGTACCGGCAGGGTTACTTTAAGCAATACCTCAACGCCGATGGTTTCCAGCAGGAAAGTTACCCCGAAAACGACTGGTACAATATGCCGGTGGAACGGAAAACCGGCAAAGACGGGAATCCCGTTAAAATTTCCGTAGATCTGGCGGGCAGCCAGGCGGTTGCCCAGATATGGGAAGTGAAGGTTGGCCGCAGTTCCCTCTATCTATTGGATACAAATATTGATGAAAACACCCCGGACATTCGGAATATAACTGCCGCCCTCTACGGCGGGGACAAGGAAACCCGGATGCAGCAGGAGATACTGCTGGGCATTGGCGGTATCCGGGCCCTGCGGGCGCTGGGGATCAACCCCGCCGCCACCCACATGAACGAAGGCCACGCCGCCTTCCTGGGTCTGGAACGGATCCGGGAGATCATGACGGAAAAGGAATTTACCTTTGAAGAGGCCAGGGAAGTGGTGTGGCCCACCAATATTTTCACCACCCATACCCCGGTGCCCGCGGGGAACGAGCGCTTCGACATCGAGCTTATCGAAAAGTATTTCCGCTCCTGGACTCAGATCCTGAGCATTTCCTGGAAGGATTTCCTCGGCCTTGGCCGGGAGCGGGTCTACGACGACCATGAAACCTTCTGCATGACCGTTCTGGCGCTGAAACTTGCCGCCTATGCCAACGGGGTTTCCCGGCTCCACGGCGAGGTGAGCCGGCAGATGTGGAAGGGGCTCTGGCCCAACCTGCCCCTGGACGAAGTGCCCATCAGCCATGTCACCAACGGCGTGCATCCCCGATCCTGGATTTCCAACAATATGACGGAGCTTCTGGATCGTTACCTGGGCCCCCATTTTAACGAGGATCCCACGGAACTTTCCATCTGGGACCGGATGGACCGCATTTCCGACGAGGAACTGTGGCGCACCCATGACCGGCGCCGGGAGCGGCTGGTGGCCTTTGCCCGGGACCGCATCCGGCAAAACCTTAAAAGAAACGGCGCGGTGGAGCGCCGCATACAGAAAGCGGAAGACGCCCTTTCGCCCTATGTCCTCACCCTGGCTTTTGCGCGCCGCTTTGCCACCTACAAGCGGGGGAACCTGCTGCTTCGGGATCCGGACCGGCTGCTCAGGCTCTTAAAGGACAACGACCGGCCCATCCAGTTGATCTTTGCGGGGAAAGCCCATCCCATGGATATGCCCGGCAAGGAGCTGATCAAAGAGATCGTCCACTTTGCGGAACACCACGACGTGGAGAGCCGTATCGTTTTCCTGGAAAACTACGACATGACCATGTCCCGCTACCTTACCGCGGGCGCGGACGTGTGGCTCAACACCCCGCGGCGGCCCCTGGAAGCTTCGGGCACCAGCGGCATGAAGGCTTCCATGAACGGGGTGCTGAACTGCTCCATCATGGACGGGTGGTGGGACGAAGCCTACAACCCGGAACTGGGCTGGGCCATAGGCCGGGGCGAAGAATACGAGGACACCAAGCTGCAGGACGAGGTGGAGAGCAAGGCCCTCTACGATCTCCTGGAACGGGAGATTATCCCCCTGTTCTACCAGCGCGGCCGGGACGGATTGCCCCGGGAATGGATAAAGATGATGAAGACCTGCATGAAGGAGATTGGCCGCTCCATGTCCAGTCACCGGATGCTCATGGACTATTCCAATAAGTTCTATTTTCCGGCGCTGAAAAACTACCGCCATCTGGTCAAGGACGATTATGCGGAGGGCAAGTCCCTGGCCGCCTATATGTCCCGCCTCCAGCAGGCCTGGGACGGGCTGCGGATCGCCAAAGTCGAGTCTAACGCAAAGCCGGTGATGCAGCGGGGCGATTCCCTCACGGTGACCGCCGCCATTGAGCTGGGCCCCCTGCAGCCTTCGGAAGTGCTGGTGGAGTTGTACCACGGAACCGTAAGCAATCAGGGAAATGACATCGCCAACGCCCGGCGCACCGAAATGAAAGACGTGGGCCACGAAGAAGGCGTTTACCAGTACCAGGTGCGGATCGAGTGCGCCGACACGGGCCAGCAGGGCCACACGGTGCGGATCCTGCCCAAACACGAAGCCCTGGTGCATCCCTACCGCACCGGCCTGATTAAGTGGGCGTAGGGCGCATACGGGTAAGTGAAATCTAAAGAAAGCGCCGCAATGCTTATTTGTGGCGCTTTCTTTTTTGCCATGAAGGCTCCATTACAAAAAATACTATTGACCAAACAATTAAGCAAGATAGGGTTATTGTTCTCAAATCATGACGGGTTGTTTTTTGTTCACCAACAAACAACTTTGCTACCTGCCGCCTGTTGCCTGCAGCGTCATTGGCACAAATCCCTCCGGCGGCGGAATAAGCCGAACCGATTCGCC
>JAISAN010000191.1 GCA_031266635.1 Treponema sp.
TATGTGGGGTATGAGCAGGGGGGCCAGCTTACCGAAGCGGTGCGCCGCCGGCCCTACAGCGTGATCCTCTTTGACGAAATCGAAAAGGCCCACCCGGAAGTCTTTAACGTGTTCCTCCAAATCCTCGACGACGGCCGCCTTACCGACGGCCAGGGCCGGGTGGTGGACTTCAAAAACGTGATCATCATCATGACCAGCAACCTCGGCTCGGATCTGATCCTGGAGGCGAAAAAAACCGAAGACATCCGGGCGGCCCTGACGGAACTTTTAAAGCAGAGCTTCCGCCCCGAATTCCTCAACCGCATTGATGAGACGGTGATCTTTAACCGCCTGGGCAAGGCCGAGATCGGCAAAATCGTGGAGATTCAGCTCCGGCGCCTGGCGGACCGGCTGGCAGACCGGAAAATCACCCTCAATCTTACACCTGCGGCGAAAACCTTCCTCGCGGAGCAGGGCTACGACCCCATGTTCGGCGCCCGGCCCCTCAAGCGGACCATCCAGGGGGATCTGGAAAATCCCCTGGCAAAACTCGTTATCGCCGGAAAGATCAAGGAAGGGGACACGGTTACGGCGGACCGGGGCCCGGCGGACAAGGACGAGGGGCTGGTGTTCCGGGGCTCCCGAGAGGGCACACGGGAGCGTGGGTAGGAAACTATGCAGCACAGCGGGAAGAAATAAGACCCGGCGAGGGCTTGCCAAACTGAAATAAGAGCGCTATATTTATCTTGTTATTTCATTTTCATCAATGAAAATGAAATAAGAGACACTTTTTTACATTCTTATTTCAGTTTGGAGGTGAATCTGTGCGGAACCGGGCGGGATTTCTGAAAGCGCAACTTGAGGGGGAGGCCCGGTATTATACCTTTGTCCCTACCCCTCTGCAAAAAATCAGCCTGGAGCCGGATAGCCAATGTTACGGCCTTTTGGCCCGGACCCGCCATGAATTGGGGGTTTTGGATGTCCTTTCATCCCGAATTCCCGATATGGACCTTTTTATCGCCATGTATATCCGCAAGGAGGCCCTGTTATCTTCCCAGATTGAAGGAACCCAGGCCACGCTGGATGACATTCTGGAACCCGGCGCGGAGCGGAACCGGAACCTCCATGTAGCGGAGGTCATTCAGTATATCAAGGCGGTTCATTTTGCCCTGGACCGTATGGGAGAGCTTCCCCTGTGCTGTCGTCTGCTCCGGGAAGTTCACGAAATCTTGCTGGCGGAGCAGCGGGGGGCGGAAAAAAATCCCGGAGAATTTCGCCGGAGCCAAAACTGGATTGGGGCCGGGAACAGTACGATTAAGACCGCCTCTTATGTTCCCCCCTGTCCCCAGGACATGGCGGCGGCCCTGGATGATCTTGAGCGGTTCATACACGATGATGAACATGAAACCGATCCCCTTATTCAGGCGGCCCTTATCCATTACCAGTTTGAGACGATTCACCCCTTTTTGGACGGAAATGGCCGGATTGGCCGGCTTCTTATCGTTCTTTTTTTATGCGCCAAAGGAATTCTGATCAAACCTGCCCTCTATATTTCCTGGTATTTGAAGCGGAACCGCCTTGAGTATTATGACCGGCTTGAGGAAGTGCGGAAACGGGGAAACTATGAACAGTGGATCGTCTTTTTTATGACCGCATTGCACGCAAGCGTCCGGGAAGCCTTGGGGACAATCGAAAAATTGGCGGCCCTCCGGGAGCGGAACCGGGCAAAAATAAGCGCCCTGGGGCGATCCGCAAAAAGCGCCCGGAACTTATACGACTATCTGGAGCGCAGTCCCATTATTGAAATCGGGAAAACCGCCGCCGGCCTGGGAATGTCTTTTAATACCATCGACAAGGCGGCGGAACATTTACGCGCTCTGGGTATCCTGGCCCAAACCGGATCGCGGGATGGGCCTATGGCCGCCCGGAACCGCCGTTTTGCCTATACCGAATACCTTGACATCCTGCGGGAAGGGGCGGAGTAGAGCAGCCCCGTCAGGGGCTGTGAAGCGAAGGCTGTAACACACGCCCGGCGCACAATAATAGCTGTCACGGCAAATAAAGTGAACCCGGCTTTAGCCGGGTGAGCGCGCCGCGGGGCGGAGTAGAGCAGCCTCGTCCGGGGCTGTGATGCGAAGGCTGTAACACACGCCCGGCGCACAATAATAGCTGCCACGGCGAATAAAGTGAACCCGGCTTTAGCCGGGTGAGCGCGCCGCGGGGCGGAACCGTCATAGGCCGGGGACAAGGGCGAAGAGAGGCGGGAGTAAAAACCACGAACCCAACAAAGGGGCGCTTTTTTCTAAAATTCGCTTCCCATACCCAAAGTAGCGCTAAAGCCTCTGTCTAGTTTTTAGACATTTTACATGAAAGCGTCTAATTTATGAATTATTTTAATCTATTGACAAAACAGCAAAATTCGTTCAGGGTTTCGGGATATTATGTTTGAAGGATGTGCTTATGAAAACGAAACGGGGCGGAAGTTCATTTAACTCCCTTAATTCAAAAAGAAAGCTGGAGTCCATATTCCTCTTTACGACCGGAAAATGTAACGCTAAATGCGCCATGTGTTTTTATGCCGGCGATATGGCAAAAAAAGCGCCGGACCTGTCTTTTGAGGATATCAAGAAACTCTCCGAAACCGCCGGGCCCTTCAAGCGGCTCTGGCTTTCCGGCGGGGAACCGACCCTTCGGGAGGACCTGCCTGAAATTATCGAAATGTTCTACCGGAATAATCATATTACTGATATTAACTTCCCCACCAACGGCATCAAGACCGATCTGGTGATTGACTGGCTCAAGCGGATCCGGCGGAACTGTCCGGACTGCAATGTCTCCATCAGCGTGTCCCTGGACGGTTTTGGGGAAACCCACGATACCCAGCGGGGGGTGCCGAGCTTTTACCGGGCCGCGGAAACCCTGAAAAAAATCAACGACAATTTTAAGGATGACGGCCATGTGATAAAAAACATCGCCACGGTAATTACCAAATACAATGTGCGGGAGATTATTGATTTTGTAACCTGGGTATACGGGCGCTTCAATGTTTCCACCCATACTATCGAGGCCGCCCGGGGCGTCACCAGGGAGGAGGGGGTAAAGGTTCTGACCGAAACATCCCTGCGGGAGATTCAGGATACCATCGCCCCCTTTTATCTGCTCTACGCCAAACGTATCGGCGAGGGGATGAACGCCATCGGCCGGGGGCTGACCAAGTTTTTTTATGTGGGGCTCATGCGGGCCATGTACAATATCCGGGCGGCGAATCTGGACAAACCAAGCTGCTGGAACATGGACTGTACCGCCGGGGAAACCACCCTGGTGATTGACTACGACGGCCGCTTCCGGGCCTGTGAACTCCGGGAACCTATCGGCAACGTAAAGGACTATGACTGCGATGTGCAGAAAATGATCCATGGCGATGCCATGAAAAAAGAAATTGAAACCATCGGGTATGGGTATAAGGCCAACTGCTGGTGTACCCACGGCTGCTGGATCATGTCGTCCATCACCTTTAACCCCGGAAAAATGATCAGCATGCTTTTTAAAAGCAACCGGGAGACAAAACGGCTAATCCGGCCCATAGCGGTGAACGAAGAGGCCCTCCGGGAACTGGAGGCCAAATACCGGATAGACCGGAACAAGCTTGAAAAGATCGGCCTTATCCCCTCTTCGGTGGAAACCGCGGCCCGGACCGGTGTGGCATGAAAATACTGCTGGTTACCCGTGGTTCCCAGGGGGACATCTACCCCTATCTGATGCTGGCAAGGGAACTGGAACGCCGGGGGCATTTTGTTACCCTGAGCCTGCCCAAAGCTTTTGAGGCGGAAGCGAAAGACGCGGGGGTGAATTTCCTCATCCAGGCTTTTGATGATATTGAAGGGATGATGGCCGGGGGTTTTTTGAGCACGAGGGCCCTGCTGGACTGGACCCGGCGGGTCATAAACAGCCAGTTTGATGAACTTATCCCCCTGCTTAAAGAGCATGATATTCTGGTGGCCGCCAATACGGAATTCGCCGCCCCCAGTATAGCCGAATACTGCGGGAAGCCCCTGATCCGGACCACCTACGGCCCCTTTATTCCCGGCAAGGTCATTCCTCCCCCGGTCATGCCCTGGCCCAAACCGCATCCTGTCTTCAGGCCCGCTTTGCTCTGGAAGCTCCTTAATATAGGTCTTAACCTGATGGTACGGAAGACCCTGAACCGCCGCCGGAATGCCCTGGGCATGGAAGCCATACGGGATCAGGGGGAACACGCCCCTGCCAATTCCGATAATTACTGTATGTACTCGCGGTATTTTGGCGCCTATGATCTGAACTGGAAATACAAATGGAAAATTGGCGGTTACTGTTTTAATGACTCCTTCAGCTATGACCAGGCGGCGTTGCGGGAAGTTCTGGCCTTTATCAACAAAGACCGCCGGCCTACCCTGTTTTTTACCCTGGGAAGCTGTACTATGAAGGCGCGGGATAAATTTGCCCAGCGGCTTTTTGATATTGTATGCCGTCATAACATGAAACTGGTGGTGGGCTGCGGCTGGTGGAATACGGGCGCCCATCTTGATAAACGGGAAAATCTCTACCTGCTGGATACCGCTGTTCCCCATTTTTTAATCCTTCCCTCCTGCGACGGCATTGTTCACCACGGCGGCGCGGGGACCTCCCACAGCGCCGCCCGTTCCGGCAGGCCCCAGATAATAACGCCCCTTTTTCTTGATCAATTTTACTGGGGTTACCGGGTACGGCAGCTCGGCCTTGGTCCCGGTACGGTGAACATAAGCCGGACTTCCCGCCGCCGCCTTGAAAAAATGGTTCTGGACCTGGTAAGCAATGAAACCTACAAAAAAAACGCCGCGGCCCTGGGAGAACAGATACGCAATGAACGGGGCATAGAAACATTATGCGGCCATATCGAAACTTATGACACAGAGGCCGCGGTCCTGGACGCCTAAGGGTAGGGGAATAGGGCCGTATCAAGCGGATTTTGAAACCGCTGTATTTTTTTAGTTTTTTTTCATTTTATACTTGACAGTCGTAGTAATACGATGTATCATAATATATGACAATAGAAAGTGTTGATGTATCGTGGATATATCATATTACGCGAAAAGGAGGCGGCATGGAGCCAAAATTATCATCCGATGTACTGCGGGGACATACGGATACCATCGTCCTGAAGATTCTGCAAAACGGCGATGCTTACGGATTTGAAATCTACAACGCGATTTTGAACCGTACCGGTGAACAGTACGAGTTAAAGGAAACTACCCTCTATTCCAGCTATAAACGGCTGGAGCAGGAGGGCTGTATTACATCCTACTGGGGGGACGAAACCCAGGGTGCCCGGCGGCGGTATTACCGGATCACCAAAAAAGGCCGGGAACGGTACCGGCAAAACATTCTGGATTGGGAGTTTACCCAGAAAATCCTCACCACACTTTTAGGAGCGGAATAATGAATACGCAAACATTTGTTGATAAGCTTTTTTCGGAATATGAAGAAACGGCGGAACTCCGGGATTTTAAGGAAGAGCTTTTGTCAAATCTGGAAGCCCGGATTGCCAGTCTTGCCGCCAGGGGACTGGAAAAGCAGGCCGCCTTTGAAAAAGCCGCCGCGGAGCTGGGGGATATTTCCGCCCTGGCGGATCAGATTAGCCTCAGAAAAAAACAGGAAGTTATTCATGACGCCTATATGGGGATAAAAACATACCTCAAACCCGGCAGGGTGGCTCTGTATGTTATCGCCGGGGCGGCGGTGATTTTCAGCGCCGTTACTGCCCTGGTGGTCTGCTTTACCGGGGAGGAGCAATCCGCCCTGGAGGCGTTTTGGGAGCCAAATAAAAAAATCACCGGCGCTTTAGGAGTGCTCCTGGCCTTTGTTCCTGTGGCGGCGGCGGCCTTCGTGTTCCTGGGACTTACCCAGGAAACGGCTTCCCGAAACCCCCTTTCCAAAAAACGGGGCGCCTGGTATGCGCTGGGGGCGGCGGTTCTGGCTTTTGGGCTCATCCTTTCCCCCCTGACCTATTTTTCCACCGACCGGGGCCTCATGGAAGCCATCGCTGTTTTGATCCCCTTCTGTATTCCGGGCCTGGCCCTGCTGATATTTCTATTCCTTACCGAAAAAGATACCCTGAAACCCTGGGCCAGGGTCCGGTACGAAAAAGAGGCCAGGGCAAGCCGGGAACTGTGGAGCGATCCCGCTGCCGCCGCCCGGTTCGGTATGGCCGCCGGGGCTATCTGGATCGGCGCGGCGGGGCTTTTTGTCCTCTTCGGTTTTCTCGCGGGTTTCCACCGTTCCTGGCTGGCCTTTGTTTTCGCCGCGGCCATCCAACTGGTGGTCCAGAGTTTGATGATGAAGGGGCCGTCGCCGAATAAAGGGGCGCGGAGCGGCGGAGACACGGAAGGGGGTGAAGCATGAACAAGCTGCTGTCAAAGCCCCGCGCCGTTGCGGCGCTGTTTCTGCTCTTGGCGGGATTCGCCGGACTTTCCGCCCAGGAGAATCTTTCCCTGGTGAATACCGGAACCATCAGCCTTGAGGGTATAAGCGCCCTTTCCATCAGCTATGAACATGATGAGGTGATCCTCCGGGAAAGCGATTCAAATGATTTGGTCATCAGGGAATATATGAACAGGAACAAGCCCCGGTATTACGCGGATGTTTCCCGGCGGGACGGAACTTTACATATCCGGGGGGGAGCGCGGCCCTGGTTTTTCGGTTTCTTGCTCAGGGTCAGGGCGGAGATTTATCTCCCCGCGTCGTTCCGGGAGAATCTGCGGCTCGCCAATTCCAGCGGCAAACTTTCCGGTAACCTGGATCTTCTGGATTATAAAACCATTGATATTTCAACCAATTCCGGTACCGTATCTTTGAACCGCCTCTCCGCACAGACCGTTTCGGTCCGGGTTGCTTCAGGTGATTTGGATATTTCAGGCATCGGGGGCAGTTCTTTTGTCAGCGTTTCCAGCGGGAAGCTGCGAATCGGCGAATTGGCCGGAGCGGAACACCGGATAAAGGTATCCAGCGGCCGTACTATGATCGGCGTTCTCCAGGGCAGCGCCGCCATTGAACTGAGCAGTGGAGATATGGTTTTTGAAAAAGTCCGGGGCCGGATAGAGCTGGACATCTCCTCCGGTTCCGTCAACGCCGGGAATTTTTCCGGCGAGGGGCGTTTTGCCCTAAGCTCCGGCAAACTGAACATGGATGTGGAGGAACTTACCGGCGATCTCCGGTTTCGCCTTGCAAGCGGCGGTGTGGATATGAACATCCCGGGGGAACTTTCTTTTAACCTGGACGCTGTTACCAAGAGCGGCGAAGCGCGGGTCGCCGGGAGGGACGGGGAGATTCTACAGGTATCAGGAAACAGTACCGTCCTCAGGCCCATCGGGCCTGTCCCGGAACCAGGGGGCCCTCCGGCGCCGGTGATCTATGTCCGGGTAGCTTCGGGGAATATGACGATCAACCGGAGATAATAGGCTTGCAAGCCTTGCAAAACGCACGGCATTTTGCGTTTTTTAAGTGAAGTTGTTCGGAAACTGAAGTTTTCGAACAACTCCAATACCGGCCGCTAAATCCGTTCCAGTTCCCCGGCTATGTTTTCCCATTCCCCGGTTTTTGTCTTGATCTCCCCGGCCAGGGCTTCCAGCCGGGCCTGTACGGTGCGGGCCTTGTCCCCGTTCCGGTACACCTCGGGTTTTGCCAAATCCGCTTCCAGCCGGGTTCTCTCGGTCTCCAGATTTTCCAGGGCCCTGAGGGTCTCTTCCTCCTGCCGCCGAAGGCGGCGGGCGAGGGTCTGTTTTTGTTTTTCCTGTTCCCGCCGCTCCCCGGCGCTCATGGCTTGTTCCCGCCCGGCCTTGATGAGAATCACCGGGGGATTCGGCCCTGATGTGGCGGCGTTTTTCTCCGCGGGTATATCCGCCGGGGAATGAGGGTCTGCCGGGACGGGTACCGCCGGGGACTGATCCCTGTTTGCATCCCCCGGCTTGTTTCCGGCGGCCCTGTTTCCGCCGCTTGCGGGTCCGGCATCCGGCCCCGCAAGGCCGCCGGCCGCGTTTTCCTGCTCCAGCCGGTTCAGGTAGTAGCCGTAGTCCCCGTAAAAAAGCCGGTGGACCGCGGGACCGGGACTTCCGGCTTCAGGAATCCGGGGGCTTAACTCCAGGGTTTTGGTGGAGAGGGCTTCCATAAAAGCCCGGTCATGGGAAACAAAAATAATGGCCCCGGCAAAAGCTTTGAGCGCGTCCAGGAGAATGTCTTTTGAGTGAATGTCCAGATGGTTGGTGGGCTCGTCCAGGATCAGGAGGTTTATGGGCCGTAGAAGTATTTTCAGCAGGGCAAGGCGGCTTTTTTCGCCCCCCGAAAGAACGGAGACCGGTTTATACACATCATCGCCCCGGAAAAGGAAAGCCCCCAGCATATCCCGTATCCGGGGGATCAGGGCGGTGGGGGCTTCGGCTTCGAGCAATTCCAGCACAGTCTGGTTCCCGCCTGTGGCTTCCGCTGTCTCTTTGGGCCTTTTACCGGCAGGGGGCGGATTGACCGCGGCGTCATTAACGCCATTAGCGTCATTCAGCAGCATCCCCTCGTCCTGGGAAAAGAAACCGGGGATGATTCCCGCGCCGTAATGTACCGTCCCCTCAAACTCCCGGTCCCGGCCCGCGATGATTCTGAGGAGCGTAGATTTCCCCGCCCCGTTCCGGCCCACTACCAGCAGGCGTTCCCCGGATTCCAGAAGCAGATCAAGGCCGGAAAGCACCTGCCGCTCGCCATAGTTTTTCCCGATTCCCGCGAGGGTCAGAGCTATCCGTCCGGCGTGGGGGGGCGGGGGCAGGGTGATGTTGATTTTTTTCAGCGATTCGGGGATTTCAATCCGCTCTATCTTTTCCAGTTTTTTTATCCGTTCCTGAACCATAGCGGCCTTGCTGGCCTTGTAGCGGAAACGGCGGATTAGATCCTCCGCCCTGGCAATCTCCTCCTGCTGTTCCGCGTAACGTTTTCTCAGGCTTTCCAGTTCCTGGTCCCGGACCTTTTCATAGGCGGAATAATTTCCGGCATATCGTTTTAGTCTGCCCTGGAATAGTTCGTACACCTCGTTAACGGTGAGGTCCAGAAAATAACGGTCGTGGGAAACAAGGAGGCAGCCGCCGGGAAAATTTTTCAGCCAGGTTTCAAGCCAGGTTCGGGCTTCAATATCAAGGTAGTTGGTAGGTTCGTCCAGAAGCAGTATATCCGGCCGTTCCAGCAGAATTTTGGACAGGGCGATCCGCATCTGCCAGCCCCCGGAAAATTCCCCCGTGTCCCGGTTCAAATCGTCCGGAGAAAATCCGAGACCCGAAAGCACCGCGGCCGCGGCGGCTTCCCGGCGATAATAACCCGAATCCTCAACCGCCTCCTGAAGCTGATGGTACTCGTCCAGCAGCCCCGCGGTCCGGCTGTTATCGTCCTTTGCCGTTTCCAGTACCCGGCCGATTTCGTCCATCCGGTTTGTCATATCCCTGACGGAATCAAAAGCGGTCTCCGCTTCTTCCCGGAGACTTTTACCCCGGTGGGCGATTCCCGACTGGGGAAGGTAGGAAACCCGGGTTCCCTTCTGGATGATCCGGTCCCCTGAGTCGGCGGGGATTTTACCGGCCAGTACCTTCATCAGCGTGGACTTTCCCGAGCCATTGACCCCGGTCAGGCAGGCCCGGGAACCGGCGCGCAGGTGGAGGCCCGCATCCTTGAGGATGTCCCGGCCCGCAAAGGCGAGGGAGACCCGGGAACACTGGACAAAGGCCATGATTTAACGGCCGGCCTGGGGAAAAACGGCGGGCCCTTCAGCTTTGAAAAAATAAAGTACCATAGGGGAGGGTGCCCGGCGGCTGACAGTGAGACCCTCTATGCCAGTTTCGGGAACATATTCCAGCCGGAAGCCCTGGCTGTCCAGGGTGTACATGAACCGGACTATGGCCGGCGTATCCGGCCGGTTAAAACGGAGGGTAAAGGCCCCGTTGTAACGGTCCTGGAGAGACGATGAAAGAAAAAGATCCATTTCGATGGTTCCGCTTCCCGGAAGATCCCGGGGGATCACCTGGGGAACCAGCAAGGTAAAACCGGTCCAGTAAAATTCCCCGTTTTCGGTAAAGCTGATAGTTCCGTAGTTGTTACTGGTAAAGGCCGGGCCCTGGCCGTAGATATTGAGGAAGAGGTTCTCCCGGCGGGCGCTTTCCTGGATAATCAGATCATCTACCGCTATTGGAAGGGCGGTGAAAAGGAGGGTCCGCTGGGCGCCCCCGGATTCGGTGTACAAAACCGCCAGGCTTGTATCGGAGCGGAGGCTCATTTGGAGGGAGCTGCCCTCAAAGCGCCAGGTCCGGGCGCCCGCGGGCCGGATGGCGGTGTAGGAAAAAGTCAAATCCACCGAAGGAATATAGATCCGGGCAATCCCCGTCTCCTGGCCGGGATCAAAACGCCAGTGCCGGGAAAGGTCCTCAAGATTGATCCGCCGGTTGTTCAACATGGCCCCGTAGGATTCAGGAGACCAGGTTTTTGCCAACAAATTCTCCAAATCCTGATCTTCGGGTTCTTCCTGTTCCGTCTGGGCTGCCGCCAGAGGACCCCCGTAATGCTCAAACAGTTTGAGCCGGTAGGAAAAACAATAACCCGTACTGCCGTCTTCGGTGAGAACCTGGTACCATTCACCGGGCAGGGGATCGCCTGATGTGCTCATGGGGGGGGAACCCTCCGCCTGGGCCAGCACCTTGATAATCTCCCCGAGCCGCAGCCGGTAAACCCGGCGGGCGCCGTTATCGGAATTCTCCCTGATAGGGAGCCCGTCTTGCAGGGTTTCCGCGTAGGTACGGGCAAAACGGGAAAATTCTTCCGCCCGTTTCCGGGCCTTTCCCTTGCCGCCGGCCAGCTCAAACTGGGCAAGGGGAATCTCCATCTTGTCGATGCTCTTTTTCCCGTTCCGGTAATTTTCGGGAATCCCTACCACCCAGACCTGATCGATGTTGGACTGGATATACACCGGCAGGATCGTTCCCGAAGGGATCGGCGGTTCTTCGCTGGACCAGAGGAGAATCCCCCATCCCAACCGGGAACAGGAGCTGAAGATCATAAGTCCGGCAAAGGCCAGCATAAAAAGCCGGCGAATTGTTTTAATGTTCATCATCCCTAATGTGTATTAGTTGTCCGGAAGCTCCGGCCGCTGAACAACTTCCCTGCTATTATGGTTTTTGACGATTGGACTCGTCAAGCCGTCTCCGGCGCTCTCTTCCGGGTCAAAATCCAGATACCGGATAAAAAAAGTTTCAAACCGCGGGTCTTTGGCGAGATCAACGGTATCAACGTTTTTTACCAGCCGCTCCATCTTTTCCCTGAGGCCGGTGTTGAGCAAAAACGCGGCGGCCCCCGACAGGGAAGTGTTTCCGGCAAATTCCACCTTTCCCCGAAAAGCCGGGGGCAGAAGGCCGGTGTTAATGAGGCTCTCTTCGTTGAGGTGATACCCAAAGGCGCCGGCTATCCGGACCGTATCAACATCGGCGGCGCTGATATGAAAATGGGCCAGCAGGGTCTCAATACCGGCCCGGATGGCCCCTTTGGCAAGCTGGAGCTGGCGGACATCCTGTTGGGTCAGGCAGACCTTTGGGGTGATAAAAAAAGCGTTTTTTCCGTCTTTTGTTCCCAGGCGTTTATGCAAAGCGCCGCCCTCCTGTTCCCGGCCGCTAAACCTGCCGCTCGCCCCGATGACGCCTGTTCTTACCAGTTCCCCGGTTATATCCAAAAGGCCGCTGCCGCAGATTCCCAGGACTTCACCCGCTTCGCCTTGTTCACCGGTTTCGCCGCCGCCGATCACCTGATACGAACACTCGCCGTCCGCGTTAATACGGAAAGATTCAAGGGCCCCCCTGCTGGCCCGCATACCGCAGCTAATGTTCATTCCCTCAAAAGCGGGGCCCGCGGCGGTGGAAGCGGCGGCCAGCCTGCCGTTCCGGGCAAGGACCAGTTCACCGTTTGTCCCCACATCAATAAAAACCGTGGTTCCCGGTACTTCATCCAGACGGGAGACCAGGATCCCGGCGGTAATATCGGCGCCCACATAGGCGGATATGATGGGGGGGATATACACACAGCCGAACCCGGAAATGCCAAGCCCCCCGGCGGGGATCTGATTTCCCCCCCAAAGCCGCGGGGTAAAGGGATATTGGCCCAGGGAAAGGGGATCAATCCCGCAGGCCAGATGGAGCATGGCGGTATTTCCGCTGTATACCAGTTCGTAAATATGTTCCGTTCTGACACCGGCTTCGGCGGCCATTGCGGAGATCATCGCGGTCAGGGCTTCAATAAAAATTCCGTGCAGGGTCTCAAGCCCCTTATCCGTCCGGCAAAAAAGAATCCGGGAAAGCACATCCTGGGCATACGCCGCCTGGGGATTCAGCCGGGAAGCGGCGGCAATTTTTTCCCCGGTGGCAAGATCGACCAGGGAGCTAACTATCGTGGTAGTTCCAATGTCAATCGCCGCTCCGTATATCAAACCGGGGGTGTTTCCCGGTTCTTTGCCCAAAAACCGGCCCCCGCCGTATACTTCTGTATAGGCCCCGGCCGGACGTTTGGTGATATATGGAGAATTTGGGCAGGAAAAATCTTCCCCCGCCGTCAAAATCCGCAGGGAGCGGTTTGCTTCCGCATAATCCTGGATTTGTACCTCAATATCGCCGTGTATACAGCTCTGGCAGGCCGGCACAAAATCCCGGTTTGCGCCGGTCCCGGATACGGCGTGTCCGCCTGAACTGATATGGGCCAGTTGTTCCGGCCGGGCAATTTTTACCCCGCATTTACCGCAGGTTCCCCTGCCGCCGCAGGGCGTTTCAAGGACAAGCCCGGCGGACCGGGCCGCTTCAAGAATAGAAACCCCCGCTGTTACTTCTATCCGGGTTTTTTCATTGATAAAGGTGACCCACGGCACAGCCCGCTCCTTCGGAATCGATCGAGGCTGTTCCAAAACTTCAGTTTTTGGAACAGCAACCTTAGATTTACATGGAAAAGCGGACATTTGGCCGCTTTTCCAAGAGGTTGTTTCAAACCCAACCGGGTTTTGGTACAACCTCAGGTGTGTAGCAATTTGTAAAAAACTCCGGTAAAATAGGGAAGCGGTTTCAGGATTTAATTCTGAAATTACTGCCGGTAAAATTAATGCGGGACGCATCCCGGTGCCATTAATAGGGGGAGGGAGAATTTATGGCAAAAACGAACGAGGTAGAGAAGACCAGGGGAAACCCCCTGGCATCGGGTGAAGAGAAGGAAAAAGCCCTTGAAGCGGCCAGGCTGCAGATTGAAAAGCAGTTCGGCGCGGGGTCTCTTATCAAACTGGGGGTTCATACCAGCGCCGCGGGTATCGAGATTATTCCTTCCGGTTCTATTTTACTGGATGAGGCTCTGGGGATAGGCGGCTATCCGCGGGGACGCATTATTGAAATTTTCGGCCCCGAATCTTCGGGGAAAACCACTTTGGCGCTGCACGCCATCGCGGAAGCCCAGAAGCTGGGGGGCGTTGCCGCTTTTATCGACGCCGAACACGCCCTGGATCCGGTCTACGCAAAGAACCTGGGGGTGAACATCGACGAACTCTGGGTTTCCCAGCCCGATTCCGGGGAGCAGGCCCTGGAAATAACCGAAAGCCTGGTCCGTTCCGGCGCGGTGGACGTAATCGTGGTAGATTCGGTCGCCGCCCTTACCCCCCAGGCGGAAATCGCCGGGGACATGGGCGACGCCCAGATGGGCGCCCAGGCGCGGTTGATGAGTCAGGCCCTGCGCAAGCTTACCGCCACCATCGGCAAGTCCCGGACTCTGCTCATCTTTATCAACCAGATCCGCATGAAGATCGGGATCGTCTTCGGAAACCCCGAAACGACCACCGGCGGCAACGCCCTGAAATTTTATTCCTCCCAGCGGCTTGAGGTGCGTAAAACCGAAGTTATTGACGGCGGAAAGGACGAAGACGCGGTGGGAAACCGCGTCCGGGTTAAGGTGGTAAAAAACAAAGTCGCGCCTCCCTTCAGGCGGACGGAGCTTGAGATCATCTTCGGCAAGGGGGTTTCCGCCACGGGCAGCCTCCTGGACTGCGCGGTCAAAAAAGGGCTTATTGATAAAAAAGGCGCCTGGTTTTCGTATGGTGAAGAGAAAGTGGGGCAGGGCAGGGACAATGCGAAGGAATACCTGAGGCAGTACCCCGATTTTGCCCGGGAACTGGAAGTCAAACTGCGGCAGATGCTGTTCCCCGGCAGGGAATTCCCCGCCGCCAAAAACGCGGGCCCGGCGGCGTCCCAAATGGCCGCGGTACAGGCCGCGATTGATTCGGCCGCCGGCGCGCCCCCCGCCTCCGCCCAGGCTCCCGCGCCGGAAAAACCCGAAGCTGCCCCCGCGCCGGACCTTGCGGGCGCCGCGGCGGAGACCGGGGAAACGGACACCGCCGCGCGTCAGGGGCCGGGGCGCCCAAAAAAGAATCCCGCGGCCGAAGCTCCGGCGAAGGGGGCCGCCGAAAAAGACATCCCCGCCGACGCCCTGTTCTGAAAGCGGGAGGCCCGGAGGCATGGAACTTGTAATTCTCGGGCTCGGTTCCAACCGGGAAGATTCCCGGGGCAAGGATCCCGGGTCTATTCTTGAAGAAGCGGTAAACGAACTTGGAGCGCTGCTTTCCGGCATAAAGCGGGCTTCCCTGTATAGAACCAGACCTATGCATATTCAGGATCAGCCGCCTTTTTACAATACCGCCGTTTCCGGCTTCTGTTCCTGCGAGCCCGAGGTCCTGCTTGAAGGCCTGCACCGGATTGAGGCTGCCCACGGGCGGAACCGCGCGCGGGAAAGGCGCTGGGGGGAACGTACCCTGGACATTGACATCCTGCTTTTCGGGGATCGCCTTGTGTCCCGCGCCGGGGCGGAGGCCCTGGAAATTCCCCACCCCCGGCTCAAAGAACGGGCCTTC